>JBPCWF010000001.1:0-3262 GCA_051009775.1 Hyphomicrobiales bacterium
GTTCATTTCCGCGGCCCCGGGTCTCATGTTGTCTTCCCGATGCTGAGCCGCTGTTTGCGCCGGCGTCAGAGGGGCCGTGTGATCATGCTCCAAGTTGCGATCGCGCGGGACTGTTGGTAGGTTTCGGCTGCACCATTCGAAACAGGATCGCTATGCAGATCCGGCCCCTTTCCCTGGATGAGAAATCCGCTCTGGATGATGGTTTGAATTTGGCGGCGCGGCTGGTTGACGGGCGGCGACCGCTCAGTTCCGATCAGATTCAGGAATTGTACGACGTAATGCTTTCAAAGCATGCCGATTTCGCTGAAGGCCTGGTTGCGACCGGTCTAGCGTTCGGAGAGCTCATCGCCGGGAAGACGGGATTTGAATGGGTGCGTGTTTCCGACGAGTACGGCGAGGAAACGGGACTGTCGTTGCCGGGAAAGCAAATTTTCTGCGCTCCGGTGAGCATGATTCAGAAAAGGATTGAAGGTGCTGAGGCGTCGGATATCGCGGCCCTGTGCGACGAACTGGTGAGAACTCTTCAGGCTCAGGCCAATGCGAGCGACCAGAGGCCTGATTAATTTTCGGGCCTTAACAGGCGGATAAATGCTCCAATCCTTCATGCGAGCGGCGACTTGGAGCGTTCTTGTTGGCCCGATCTCTTCAAGCCGTGGCCGCCGGCCGATGCATCCGGCGCGGCGGCCCCGCTTTCAGTGCGCCTTGGCAGCTACTTCGCCAGCCAGGCGATGAACCGCTCCTGATACTCGTCCTTGTAGGTCGCCCAGAACTCCGCGTTGAACTTGAGCGAACCTTCCATGTTTGCCGGATAGGTCGGCAGGTGCGGCTGAACGTCCTCGGGGATGTACTTCATGGACGACTTGCGCGGCGGCGGATAGGAGATGAAGTTGGTCTGCTTCGCCATGCGCTTCGGATTGGTGTACCAGCCGAGCAGCTTGAGCGCGGCTTCCTTGTTCGGCGAGCCCTTGACGATCGACATGAAGCCCTGGTCCCAGATCTGGGTGTTCCAGATCAGAACGAACGGCTTGCCTTCCTTTTTGACCGCATTGTAGAGACGGCCGTTATAGGCGGTGGTCATGACGACCTCGCCGTCGGCGAGCAACTGCGGCGGCTGGGCGCCCGCTTCCCACCAGACCACGTGTTCCTTGATCTTGTCGAGCGACGCCAGCGCGCGCTTCATGCCGTCCGGCGTGCCGAGCACCTCATAGACCTTGTTGGAGGGGACGCCGTCGGCCATGAGCGCCCACTCGAAATTGACCTCCGCGACCTTGCGCATGCCGCGCTTGCCGGGGAACTGGGCGATGTTCCAGAAATCGGCGATCGAGGTCGGGGTGCCGCCCTTGATCCGGCTGGAATCATAGGCGACAACGGTCGACCATACCGTGTTGCCGATGGCACAGTCGTGATAGCCCGCGCCGTCCAGCATGTCCTCCTTGGTCGGCGTGCCGTCGTCGGACTTCTGGATGATCGACGGATCGATCTCTTCGAGCAGCCCTTCGTCGCAGCCGCGGATCATATCTCCGGGGATGATGTCGACGATGTCCCAGGTGACGTTCTTGGCTTCGATCTGCGCTTTGATCTGGGCCAGACCGCCATTGTAGTCGATGATGTTGATCTTGACCCCGGTTTCCTGCTGGTAGTCCTCCAGATAGCCCTTCTTCTGGCTTTCCGTGTAGGAGCCGCCCCAGGACACGAAATTGATCTCGTCGGCGGCCAGAGCCTGTGTGCCGTGCCCGGCGATCGCGGTGCCAAGCATGGCGATCACGGCGCCGGACGCCGCGATACCGATAAATTTTCTCATGATGGTTTCCTCCCTGCATGGGACGGTCGGGTTTGCTGTGTCCCAGGCGGATCTCATTTTAGCGGCGATCGGAGACCGCACCAAACGGATTCATTTTTCGGCAAATGAAATTGCACCGTCCGTCCGGGGCGGAAAAGTCGGGCTTCAGCTCGTAGATCCTGTCAAGCGAAGCGGTCGCCTGGGCGTCCCCCGGCTGCCGACAACGGGTGGCCGGGGTCCGTTCAGGGTCAGGCCGCCTGGGCCTGCTTTAGTTGCGCGTAGAACGCCGTTTCGAAATCCATGTAGCCTGTGAACGACACGGGATCGCCGAAGGGAAGGATCTGTGTTGCCCAGAAGCCGCCATAGCCGTTCTGCCGGTCGATCCAGTAGAACAGGTTCGCCAGTCCCGCCCATCCCAGAGCACCGGCGGGCCGGCCGGTCGGCGCCTCGTCGTCATTGACCATGAAGGAGAAGGACCAGGACTTCGAGAGACCGGGGAAGAACTCCGCATCGTTCGACAGCGACGGGATGACGCCCGGAAGCATCGTGACCTTCTTGTCGCCCAGGTGGTTCTTCTCCGCCATCGCCACGGTTTCGGGTTTGAGCACGCGGCCATGCTCTCCCTGGCCGTCATTGAGCCACATGCGGATGAACTTCATATAGTCGCCGACCGTGCCGTAGAGGCCATGGCCGCCCATGTGGACTTCGGGGTCCGAAGGCAGCTCGAACTCCATCGGCGTCAGGGAGCCGTCCTCGCCCCGCGCATGCATTTGCGCGAGCCTGGCGCGCAGCCCGTCATTGAGCGCGAACGTCATGTCGGTGATGCCGAGCGGTTCGAAGATGCGCGACTGGAACACTTCTCCCAGCCGCTTGCCGGTGATGCCCTCGACGATCTGGCCGCACCAGTCGAGATTGGTGCCGTATTCCCACTTGTCGCCGGGATCGAACAGGAGCGGGGTCATCAGCGACGCCTTGGACGCCGTGATGACGGACGGCTGGCCCTTTTCCTGCGCCAGGCGGTTATAGGTTTCACTGAAGAAATCGTAACCGAACCCGCCGGTGTGCAGCATCAGCATGCGCGTGGTCACGTCGCGTTTGGCCGTGCGCAGCAGGGGCTCGCCGTTGTCGTCGAAACCGTCGATGACCTTGAGCTCTCCGATGTCCGGCGCATAAGTCCTGGCCGGCGCGTCGAGATCGAGCTTGCCTTCCTCGACAAGCTGCAGAACCGCCGTGCCGGTGATCGCCTTGGTGGTGGAGAAAATGGCGAAGGCGCTGTCGGTGGTCATGTCGGCATCGCCGCCGAGCGTCCGCTTGCCGGCGGCGCCCTCGTAGATGTTGCCGTTGCGGTCCGCCACCATCGCGACGACACCTGGAACACCCGGGTCTGAGGTGACCACGCCGTTCAATATGGTATCCGCTGCCGCTTTGAATTCGTTACTCATTTCGGTTTCCTCCCAAATGTGAAAGCACATTGTTTTGGGC
>JBPCWF010000002.1:0-9696 GCA_051009775.1 Hyphomicrobiales bacterium
TCCTGCATCTTGCGCTGGAGCGTGCGGTCGGGCTTGAGGAACAGGTTCTTGGCGAGCTGCTGGGAGATCGTGCTGCCGCCCTGGACGATACGGCCGGCCTTGACGTTGATGACCATGGCCCGCGCCAGGCCGTAAACATCAATGCCGAAATGGTCGTAGAAGCGGCGGTCCTCGATCGCCATCACCGCCTGCGGCAGGTAGACCGGCAGCTCGTCGAGCAGCACCCGGTCGCCCTGGAAGGCACCGCGGCTGGCCAGCACCTCGCCGTTCTCGGCGAGTACGACGATGCCGCGTTCCTTCTCCGGCAGGCGATAGAGATCGGTGTCGGAGACCGACATGATGATATAGGCGCCCGCACCCGCGCCCAGAATGCCGACCCACAGGCACAGGACGACGAGCCAATAGGCCGTGCGCCGCAGGAACGACCGCTTGGGCCGCTTGGCCGCACGCTTCTTCGTGCCGGTCTTGCCCTTGGGCGCCGCTTTGCCGCCCTTGGACGATGTTTTCTTCTTGGCCATGATGTTGTCGACGTCGGGTCGCCTTCACGTTTGGCGCCCTGTCTACGTCTCCCATCCCATTATCTCAAGGCCCACTGTCCGCCGGGTCGGGCCGCGAGATGCACGCAGACTAGTCCCACGGCGCTTAAGGCGCTGTTAATCCGCAGGAATGGCGCCGATTTATGGCCGGCCG
This sequence comes from Hyphomicrobiales bacterium, assembly GCA_051009775.1. Classification (GTDB taxonomy): domain Bacteria; phylum Pseudomonadota; class Alphaproteobacteria; order Rhizobiales; family JAJFHB01; genus JBPCWF01. Next base: position 691 of record JBPCWF010000002.1, read on the forward strand.
GCGGACCCGTCCGGGTCATACGTCCAGATTGGCGACCTGACGCGCGTTTTCCGTGATGAAGTCGCGGCGCGGCTCGACCACGTCACCCATCAGTTTGGTGAACATGTCGTCGGCCTCGTCCAACTCACGCACATGGACCTTGAGCAGCGAACGGACAGTGTTGTCGAGGGTGGTTTCCCACAGCTGCTCCGGGTTCATCTCGCCCAGGCCCTTGTAGCGCTGCATGGAGATGCCCTTGCGTCCGGCTTCGAACACGGCGTCGAGCAGCCCGGTGGGCGAATGGACCTCCGTCACCAGTTCCTTGCGCCTGAGCTGCGCGGTGGTGGCGTAAATTTCCTGGAGATGTGCCGCCTTCTGGTCGAGGCGCAAGGCATCGCTCGACGCGATGAGCTTGCCGTCGATGGCGTAGGCCTCGCGAACGCCGCGAACCTCGCGGGCGAACTGCAGTCCGCCGTCCCCGGTCGGCTGGCCTTCCCAGCCGCGCTCGGTTTCCTCCGACAGAGCATCCAGCCGCCGCGCAATGTAGGCCGCCGCCTCCTCGGCATGCACCGAGTTGCTCAGGACGTCGGGATTGAGCGCGCCGGCGATCGCGGCCTGCTCGATGACGAAGCGGGGATAGCGGCTGTGCAGGGCGTCGAGCGCCGAGCGGATGGTCAGGGCCTCGTCGACAATGGCGACCAGATCGGCTCCGGCCCGCTCCTCACCGGACCCCAGCTCCAGAACCGCGTCTTCGAGCCCTGAGGCGACCAGATATTCCTCGAGCGCCTTCTCGTCCTTGAGATACTGCTCCGACTGGCCGCGCTTGACCTTATAGAGCGGCGGCTGGGCGATATAGAGATGGCCGTTCTCGATGATCTGGGGCATCTGGCGGTAGAAGAAGGTGAGCAGCAGGGTGCGGATATGGGCGCCGTCGACATCGGCGTCCGTCATGATGATGATCTTGTGATACCTGAGCTTGGCGATGTCGAAATCGTCACGGCCGATGCCCGTGCCGAGCGCGGTGATCAGGGTGCCGATTTCGTTGGACGACAGCATCTTGTCGAACCGCGCGCGCTCGACATTCAGGATCTTGCCGCGCAGCGGCAGCACGGCCTGATTCTCGCGGTTGCGCGCCTGCTTGGCGGAGCCGCCGGCGGAATCGCCCTCGACGAGGAACAGTTCCGACTTGGCCGGGTCGCGCTCCTGGCAGTCGGCGAGCTTGCCCGGCAGGCTGGAGACGTCCAACGCACCCTTGCGCCGGGTGAGTTCGCGCGCCTTGCGCGCCGCTTCGCGCGCGGCGGCGGCCTCGACAACCTTGCCGACGATCATTTTCGCCTCGGAAGGGTGCTCCTCGAACCAGTGGCCGAGCGCTTCGCTGATCGCGCTCTCGACCACGGGCCGGACCTCCGAAGACACCAGCTTGTCCTTGGTCTGGCTCGAGAACTTCGGATCCGGCACCTTGACGGAGAGCACGCTGGTCAGACCCTCGCGGGCGTCGTCACCGGTCAGCGAGACCTTTTCCCTCTTGGCGATGCCGGAGCTCGACGCATAATTGTTGACCGTTCTGGTGAGCGCCGCGCGGAAGCCGGCCAGATGGGTGCCGCCGTCCCTCTGAGGGATGTTGTTGGTGAAGCAGAGAACATTCTCGTGATAGCTGTCGTTCCACCACAGGGCGACCTCGATGCCGATGCCGTCGCGCTCGACATCGATGGTGACCGGCGCCTCGATCAGCGGATGCTTGGTGCGGTCGAGATAGCGCACGAAGGCCTGGACGCCGCCTTCGTAAACCATGTCCTGGGTGACCGGCTCGACGCCACGGTCGTCGGTCAGCGTGATGCGGACACCGGAATTGAGGAACGCCAGCTCGCGCAGTCTGTGCTCGAGCGTGCCGTAGTCGAAATCGGTCTGCGAAAAGGTCTTGGTGCTCGGCAGGAAGGTGATGTGGGTGCCGGAACGCCCGCCGGCATCGCCGGTCTCCTCGAGCGGTGCCTGGGCGACACCGTCGGCGAACGTCATGGTGTGCTCGCGGCCGCCGCGCCAGATGCGCAGCTCCAGTTTTTCCGACAGCGCATTGACGACCGACACGCCAACGCCGTGCAGGCCGCCCGACACCTTGTAGGAGTTCTGATCGAACTTACCGCCGGCGTGGAGCTGGGTCATGATGACTTCCGCCGCCGAAATACCCTCCTCCGAATGGATGTCGGTCGGGATGCCACGGCCGTTGTCCTCGACCGTGACCGAGCCCTCGGCATTGAGCGTCACCGTGATCGCGTCGCAATGGCCGGCCAGCGCCTCGTCGATCGCATTGTCGACGACCTCGTAGACCATGTGATGCAGGCCTGAGCCGTCGTCGGTGTCGCCGATATACATGCCCGGGCGCTTGCGCACGGCGTCCAGGCCTTTGAGGACCTTGATCGACTCGGCGCCGTAGTCCTCGCCATTGTCAGGAGTGCTGCCGTTTTCCTCAGCCATAAAACATCGCCTTCATATGGGGTTCAGAACGAGCCAACCGACCCGTCCTCGACTCTGTAGAACTCCGCCACGCCGCGCAGCGGGTCGAATAACTGTGTATCTGTCCCGGTCATCCAGACCTGGCCGCCGAGATCCTGCAGGATACCAAACAACGCGGCCCGCCGGTCGGCGTCGAGATGCGCCGCGATCTCATCGAGCAGCAGGACCGGCGCGGCGCCGCCGTCGAGCGACTTGATCAGACGGACATGGGCCAGAACGGTCGACACCAGAAGCGCCTTTTGCTCGCCTGTCGAACAATCCCTGGCCGCCACACCCTTGGGTCCGTGCGTGACCAGAAGATCGCTCCTGTGCGGTCCGGTGAGCGTCCGCCCGGCGCCGGCGTCGATCTTACGCGAATCACGCAGCATTGTACGATATTGGTCCTCAACCTCCACCGCCGAGAGGTTGCCCAGCCGGCTTTCCAGCTCGCCCTCCAGATGGAGCTCCGCCCACGGGAAGCAGCTGTCCTCGTCACGGCTCATTGCGCCCTCGAGCGCTTCGAACGCCTGCATGCGCGCGGCCGCGACCGCGACGGCAACCTCCGCCATCTGCGCCTCGATGCCGTCGAGCCAGGCCGCCTCGTGGGGCGAGCGTTCGAGCAGCCGGTTGCGCTCCCGCATCAGCCGTTCGAAGGTCGCAACCCTGAGCCCGTGCCCCGGATCGAACGCCATCACAAGGCGGTCGATGAAACGCCGGCGGTCCGATGCCGGACCGGAAAACAGACGGTCCATGGCGGGGGTCAGCCACAGAACGTTGAAATAATCGCCAAGCGCGCCGGAACTCTTCTGCACGACGCCGTCGATGCTGACCCTGCGTGTGCCGTTGCGCTGCGCCTCGCCGTCGCCGGCGGTCCAGCCGGTGCCGAGCGCGGCTTCGCCCTGCGGGCCCTGGGTATGCGCCGCGACCGCCCAACCACCGCCGCCCTGGTGACAGGACAGCTCGCAAAACGGGACGCGGCGCAGGCCGCGGCCGGGCGACAGAAGGGACACCGCTTCCAGCAGATTGGTCTTGCCCGCCCCATTCGGACCGGCGAGCACGACCATGCGCCGTTCCGGTTCGATCCGAAGCGACGGATAGTTGCGGAAATCGGTCAGCGTGAGCTGTGCGATGTTGATGCCGATGGCCATAGACTCCGGCACAAGATATAGCGTTTGAACGACCGGAATTCACCTGAAATCGGCGTTTCCGGTCACGCTGCCATATGCATTCCTGCCGCCTAAACGCGCATCGGCATCAGGACATAGAGCGCGGTGGTGTCGTCCTTGTCGCGTACGATGGTCGGAGACCCGGCATCGGCGAACAGGAAGCTTGCGCTGTCGCTGGTGAGCTGGCCGGTGATGTCGAGCAGATAGCGCGCATTGAAGCCGATATCGAGCGGTTCGGACTCGTAGGTGGCGACCAGTTCCGCGACCGCGCTGCCGCTGTCGGGATTGTTAACCGACAAAGTCAGCTTCTCGCCCTCCAGGTTGAGCTTGACCGCACGGCCCTTCTCGCTCGAAATGGTCGACACCCGGTCGACGGCCTGCGCGAACAGCTTGGCGTCGACCTCCATGGTCTTGTCGTTGTCCTTGGGGATGACGCGCTCGTAGTCGGGAAAGGTGCCGTCGATCAGTTTCGAGGTGAGCACCAGCGAACCGACACTGAACCGCACCTTGGACTGGGACAGCGCGATATCGATCTCGCCGTCCTGATCCTCGATCAGCCGGTGCAGCTCGCTCACCGTCTTGCGAGGCAGGATCACGCCGGGCATGCCGGCCGCGCCCTCGGGCAGCGGCAGCTGCACCTGGGCGAGCCGGTGGCCGTCGGTGGCGACGCCGCGCAGCATCGCCGCGCCGTCGACTTCGACCTCATGAAGATAGATGCCGTTGAGATAGTATCTGGTCTCCTCGGTCGAGATGGCGAAACGTGTCTTCTCGATCAGACGCTTGATGTCGGCGGCGGACATGGCGAAACGGTGATCGAGCTCCCCCGCCGACAGATCGGGAAAGTCTTCCGACGGCAGGGCCTGAAGCGCGAATTGGGAGCGTCCGCATCGCACCGACAGGCGATGCTCATCGGGTCCCTGCTCGATCTCACGCTGGGCGCCGTCGGGCAGCTTGCGGACGATGTCGTAGAGCATGTGTGCCGGCGCGGTCGTGGCGCCGCCCTGCGAGACCTCGGCGGGGGCGGTTTCGATCGCTTCGATGTCGAGATCCGTCGCAGTCAGCTTGATCTCCTGGCCATCGGCCTGGACCAGGACATTGGACAGGATGGGAATGGTGTTGCGTCTCTCGACGACGCTTTGGACGTGGCTGAGCGCTTTAAGGAATTCGGACCGTTCTATCGTCACGCGCATGCTGTATCTCTTTTGTTACTGGACCCGTCCCTGCCCCCAGGGACGGTATGGCCGTTGCCGACTGCCAGGGCCTGCCGACGGGTGTTTTCAGTGCCACAAGCTGAAGGTTTTTCCAAGATCGGAAAGTGTAGCCATTTTCGGCCGCCGGATCGACGCTGATATGACAGGGGCCCCGGCGCAATCGCCGGAGCCCCTGGGTCCGCCGCGGTTTTTCCGCTATGGCTGCTCCAACAGCCGGACAAGAAGCGCGACTTCACGCGCCAGCTTGTCGTCTTCCTGCATAAGAGATTCGATCTTGCGCACTGCGTGAAGCACGGTCGAATGATCCCTGCCGCCAAACCGGCGGCCGATTTCCGGCAAGGACCGGGTGGTCAGGGTCTTGGCCAGATACATGCCGATCTGGCGCGGGCGGACAATGCTGCGCGCCCGGCGCGGCGAAAGCAGGTCGGCCTTGGGAACGTTGAAATGCTTACCGATGATGCGCAGGATGTCGTCGATCTTGACGCGCTGCGTGTGCACCGGGTTCACCAGATCCCGGATGGCGACAGCCGCCGTGTCTATGGTGATCGCGGACTTGGTCAGCTGACGGGTGGCGATGACACGGGTCAGCGCACCTTCAAGCTCGCGGCCGCCGCCGCTGATCCGGTTGGCCATGAACTCGATCACCTCGTCGGGAATTGCGATCGAGGTGTCGCGCGCGGTCAGGTCACCGACCCGGGCCTTGAGGATCTCGCGGCGCAGCTCCAGCTCGGGCGGTTCGATTTCGACCACCAGCCCGCCGGCGAGGCGCGAACGCGTACGCGCATCGATATTGTCGAGCTGGGCCGGCGGCAGGTCGGCCGCGATGATCACCTGACGCTTGGAATCGACCAGCGAATTGAACGTGTGGCAGAACTCCTGCTGCATGTAGTTGCCCTGAAGGAACTGGAAATCGTCGATCATCAGGACATCGGCGCTCTGGAAATGATCCTTGAACGCCAGGGTGTCCTTGGCGTCGAGCGCGGCCTTGAACTGATACATGAAGCGCTCGGCGGTGACGTACAGCACCTTGCGGTCGGGCCGGGTGTTGCGGATGTACCATGACACCGCATTGAGCAGATGGCTCTTTCCAAGCCCGGCCGCACTGTGGATGTACAGCGGATTGAAGCCGACCGGCGCGTTGATCTCGGTCTCCGACGCGCGAACGCAGGCCGCGTGCGCCAGCATATTGGACTTGCCGACCACGAAGGTGTCGAAGGTCAGGCCGTGATCGAGCGGCGCACATTGGGTGCGGGCCTCGGTCCCGGCAGACTTTTGTGCTGCCGTCACCGGCCGTGACGCCCCATTGCCGTTGCGGCGCGGCAGCACGGTGCCGGTATCGACGACACGGGCCGCGATGGTGTTGGGCGCGAGCATTGACGCCTTCGGCTTGCCGCGCGGGCGCACCCGGATATCGACCCGGTCGACCGCGCCAAGCTCCTCGTTGCACAGCTTGAGCAGCCGTTCGACATAATGCGATTGGATCCAGTTGCGCAGGAAGCGCGTGGGCACGGACACGACCATGGTCGTCTCGACCCGCCCTTCCGGCTCCATGCGCGCAAACCAGCTGGAAAACAGATCGTCGCCAAGTTCGACTCTCAGCCTGTGTGCGACCTTGATCCACCGCTCTTTGAGATTGCCCCCCTCATCGTGTTCGCTGGCCCCGTTCACCTTACCTCGGTCTCTCCGCCCATTAAGCCTTACAACCTCCGCCGATTGTGGCTGCGCCCCCGAAGTCAAGTGCTCGCGATCGTGAGGCAAGAGCGCCTCATTGATTGCGCGTGTCTTGGTTTGTGATTGTTCCACGTGTCGCCCCTAAGTGATTGCGCGCCGCATAACGCAACTGGCGGCAGTTCCTTGGTTTCGCCTAGCGTTAAGCCCCTGTTCGACCCAAACCGCTGTTTACACAAGCCCCTGCGTGCACCGCAGCGGTTTACTTTATCTGATATGTTATTTTCTCACTATGTACTGGAAAACAGACAGTCCTCCCCTCAACGAAAAGCATCCCCACTTTTCGAGCTCTGCAAACTGTTGGTTTTAGATGTGACCTGGACTTTACTGGCGTTGTTTTAGTCTTAAATCGCCAATCCAAGTACTTTACCGGAACGCTGACAAAACAATTAGAACTATATTTTTCTACGAAAACGCCCCGCGTTATCTCCTTGAGGCGTGATCGTCACAATACACACAGCAGTTCAGGCATGCAACAGGAGAATCGGTGGAATCCGTACACGGACTAATCTTCGCGGGCCCGAAATCCGCCCTCCGGGGCGGTGCAAGTGGAGACAAATATTTGACTCTGTTGACTGAATCGCGCCGCCCCCGAGATCGGAAATAACAGTCCGTTTTTTGCAGAAATGCGCCATTTTTGACACATAGTGCGGCGCAACATTTCAATCCGATTTGTGCGCTTTGAGCTTGACCTGACTAAACCGTTGTTTTGCCAGAAGAAACCTTGGCGCAATCGGAGAGGGGTCAAACCGGCGCGGCGGAGACAGCTGCCGCGCAACACGAAAAGGCCCGCCAGAGGCGGGCCAGATCATGCTGAAAGTGCTTTGACGCGGCGCGATAATCGCGAAATTTTCCGCGACGCCGTGTTCTTATGGACGATCCCCTTTTGCGCGCTGCGCATGATTTCCGGCTGGGCCGCGAGAAGCGCCTTGGTGGCCGCCTCGGCGTCGCCGCTCGCAATCGCCTCTTCGACTTTGCGAATATGGCTGCGCATCAGCGTGCGCCGATGCTTGTTGACCGCGGTCTTGCGGGAAATCTTCCGGATCGCCTTCTTCGCAGAAGGTGTGTTCGCCATGGTTGTTTGATCCTTTGGTCTGTGGCCCGACACCACACCACAAGAGCCCGCCCTAGGTCCAGGACCGCAGAGCGCACGCAGACAGATGTCGAGATGGCTTGCCGTGGCGGCTTATAGCCAGAGCGGCGACCAGCGTCAACTCCCGCGAATGCGGGCGCCGGGGCATCGTCACCTGTTCTTGAACTGGGCTTTGCGCTTGTCGATGAAGGCGCGCATGCCTTCCGTCTGGTCTTCGAGCGCAAACATGGAGTGGAACAGGCGCCGCTCGAACCGCACACCTTCGGAAAGCGTGGTCTCGTAGGCGCGGTTGACCGCCTCCTTGGTCATCATCAGCGACGGCAAGGACAGCTCGGCAATCCGGCTAGCGGTTTCAAGCGTCTGATCCAACAGTTCCGCTGCCGGAATGACCCGGCTGACCAGCCCCGACCGCTCGGCCTCCTCGGCATCCATCATGCGCCCGGTCAGGCACATCTCCATGGATTTCGATTTGCCGACGAAACGGGTCAGCCGCTGGCTACCTCCGGCGCCCGGCATAACGCCGAGATTGATCTCGGGCTGGCCGAACTTGGCGGTGTCGGCGGCAAGGATGAAATCGCACATCATGGCGAGCTCGCAGCCGCCGCCCAGCGCATAGCCGGCAACCGCGGCGATGACCGGCTTGCGGGTGTGAGACACCCGTTCCCACGACATGATGAAGTCGTTCTTGTAGGCCTGAACCGAATCCAGACTTTCCATCTCCTTGATGTCGGCGCCCGCCGCGAAGGCCTTCTCGTTGCCGGTGATGACGATGCAGCCGATCTTGTCGTCGGCCTCGAGCTTGTCGAGGGCATCGTTGAGGTCCGCGATCAGGCCGGAATTCAATGCGTTCATGGCTTTCGGCCGGTTGAGCGTGATCACGCCGACGCCGTCTTTGATATCCAGCAGTATGTTTTCGTAGGCCATGTCCGTTATCTCCCGATCGGGGCTGAAATCCGGGCTGCAATACACTCCGGTTCCGGGACAACCGCAAGCGATTTCATCACCGCTGACAGCTCGGACAATAGAATGTCGAGCGGTTGGCCTGGACGATGCGGCCGACCGCGCCGCCGCAGCCCGGGCGCGGGCAGGGCGCGCCCTCGCGGTCATAGACCTGGAACGCGTGCTGGAAGTAGCCGAGTTCGCCGTCGGTGCGGACATAATCGCGCAACGTCGAGCCGCCCGCGGCGATGGCGTCGCCGAGCACGTCGCGGATGGCACCCGCGAGACGCTCGGCCCGCTCCGTAGTGCCGGCGTTCGACGTCACGGTGCGCGCGAGCCGGCGCGGCGACAGGCGGGCGCGAAACAGCGCCTCGCAGGCATATATATTGCCGATGCCGGC
>JBPCWF010000003.1:0-3158 GCA_051009775.1 Hyphomicrobiales bacterium
CTGCCGCTTCTGCAGAACCTCGACGAAGACGGCATCGAGGCCGCCCCGCGGTCGCCGCGGGCGCTGATCCTTGCGCCGACGCGCGAACTTGCGCTGCAGATTGCCGACAGCATCAAAACCTCTGGACGGCACATGGGCCTGCGCCACGCCGTCGTCATGGGCGGCGTCGGCCACCGGCCGCAGATCGAAGCGTTGCGCCGCGGCGTCGATATCCTCGTCGCCACCCCGGGCCGGCTGCTCGATCTGGTGAACCAGCACCGGGCCGATCTCGGCCAATGTGAATATCTCATCCTCGACGAAGCCGACCGCATGTTCGACATGGGCTTCATCCGCGACGTGCGCAAGATCGTGGCAATGATGCCCGAAGAGCGCCAGACCCTGTTGTTCTCGGCGACCATGCCAAAGGAAGTCGCCAAGCTCGCCAGTGAGGTTCTATATGAGCCCGAGCGCGTCGAGATCGCGGCCAAGACCGTTGCGGTGGAACGCATCGAGCAGCGCGTCCACCACCTGGCCAAGGCCGCAAAGCGCGACCATCTGGTCAGCCTGCTCAATCAACCCGATCTTGAAAAGGTGATTGTCTTCACGCGGACCAAGCACGGCGCCAACCAGGTGGTCAAACGGCTCGCCAAGGATGGCGTCGGCGCGGAGGCGCTGCACGGCAACAAGTCGCAGAGCGCCCGGCAACGCGCGCTCGAGAACTTCCGGAGCGGCCGGGCACGTGTGCTGGTCGCGACCGATATCGCCGCGCGCGGGCTCGATGTCGACGACGTCACCCATGTGATCAATTACGAACTGCCGAACGAGCCGGAAAGCTACGTTCACCGGATCGGCCGCACCGCGCGCGCGGGTGCCTCGGGCATCGCGATCTCGTTCTGCGATGTCAGTGAGCGGCCGCAGCTGCGATCGATCGAGCGGTTGATCAAACGGCCGCTGCGTGTCGTCGGCGAGGGACCTTCCAACGAAGCCGCGCCCGCGGTGAACAAGAAGGACAGGAACGCGCCACGCCGGCCGGCAGCGGGCGCCCGCAAGCGGCGCCGTCGGTCCAGGCGTTCCGACCGGCGCGCCGCTTAGGGCGTTATCAACCCATGTGGAACCGGGGTGTCGCTGACGGCACAGGTCGGAATTCGACGTTTGGCGAGCCCCGTTTTGCCGCATTTGCAGTGCACTATCCGTGGTCGCGACCGAGGCGTGCGAAGGCTCCCAGCGTGGCTTCGCGTGACGGTCGCAGCGCCAACCGGAACAGGGCCCGGAACGGGTGCTTTCGGGCATAAGCGCCGCGTAAGAGCGTGGCGCCCCGTAGGGGCGCGGTGCAGCCAGGATCTTTAACAAGGGATGAGGCCTCCCATGTTGCCATGCCGTGCGGCTCGTGCGCGCCGCGGACTATGCAGCTACACCCTTACACTTCCGCTTTTTGTCGTCATGCTCGGTGCCGGTGCGTCGCAGACCCGGGCCGATCCCGAGGGCGTGCCCCAGCGGGTGCAGGGCAGCGGCAGCGCTGCGAGCGAGCTGAGCGTCAAGACCTCCGAAGGGGTGGTCGACACGTCGTTCTCGGTCAGTATCCGGGAGATTGCCGATCTGCTTTCGCGGCTGCCGGACGGCGAAGTCGACGCCGGCGACGTCAAGGTCGACCCGTCGTCGAAAGGTGATGTCGCACGGATCGCCCTGCCGCCTCCGAAGGCGCCGCGGCGGTTCGACATATGGGCGGAAGGCCGCCACAGGCAGGACGCTTCCAGCCCCGATCCGGCGCCGTCCGGCGAGGTCTATGTCGGCGCCGACTACGACATATCGCCGATCCTGACGGTGGGTGCGCTCGCCGGGCTGAACCAGTTCGAACCGGCGGATTCGGAGGCCGGCGACGCCTGGTCCGGCGGGCCCTATGCCCGCGTCCGGCTCATGTCCAACCTGTCCCTGACCGGTCTGGCGACGTGGCACCGGCCGGAAACGGTCAACGGCGAAGACGCGTTCGACCCGGCCGCGGAGGCCGATCGTTTCCGTATCATCAACCAGCTGCGCGGTGACTGGACCTATGGCGCATGGCGGTTCAAGCCCTCGGTCGGTTACGAAATCGAGCGCTTCGATGGCAGGAAAGCCCGCATGGTGAATTTCGGGCCGGCGATCGGCTACCGTCACGAGAGGCCGGACGGAACGGTCGTCGAACCTCATCTGGCGGTCAAGGGCAGGTGGGACGTCGCGCCCATTATCGGGCTGGAAGACGATGCCTATATCCCGTCGTGGGACGGTCTCGACGCGAAGCTCGAGGGCGGGGTCCGGTTGCAGGATTTCAAGGGCTGGTCGCTCGATGCCAGCACCAGCGTCGGCGGTGTCGGTGACCCGCGAGGCGCAATAGACTGGCGCGGCCGTCTGGGCATCAAGGTTCCGCTGAACTGAGCATTATCGGCTCATGAATGATGAAGCGGTACTGCCCTAGCTCTCCGAGAGCCGATAGCCGCGGCCCCTGACGGTCTTGATCAGAGGCTTGTCGAAGCCGTCGTCGATCTTTTCGCGCAGGCGGCGGATATAGACGTCGACGACGTTGGTCAGGGGGTCGTTCGAGGTGCCCCAGACATTGTCGAGAATGCGGGCGCGGCTCACCACCTTGCCGGCTTCGACCATGAGGAACTCGAGCAGGGCGTATTCGAGCGAGGTCAGGTCGATTTCCCGGCCCGCACGATGCACCACAAGGGCGTCGCGATCGAACTGGAGGTCGGCCACCTGCAGGCTCCTCGGTGCGACCTCCGCCGCGTCGCCGCGCCGGCTCAGCGCCTCGACCCGGGCGATCAGCTCGTCGAACGCAAACGGCTTGGTCATGTAGTCGTCCGCGCCGAAACGGAGACCGCGGACGATGTCCGCGGTCGTGTCGAGCGCGGTCAGCATCAGGATCGGCGTCTTGTTCTGCTCGGAGCGCAGGCGCCGGCAGACATCGCGGCCGTCCAGCTTCGGCGGCATGAGGTCGAGAATGATGACGTCGAAATCGCCGGCCCGCCCGGCGGCCAGACCGGCTTCGCCGTCCCGCACCACGTCGACATGAAAGCCCTCCGCCGTGAGGCCGGGACGCAGAAACTCGACGATGCGGTCATCGTCCTCGACCACCAGAACCTTCACGCCACCTCCATTCGACCGCCCGACGTGCCGTCCGCCGTCTCGACATCGCGCAGGAG
>JBPCWF010000004.1:0-4402 GCA_051009775.1 Hyphomicrobiales bacterium
ATTCCAGGCTTTTGATCCGCACCTGCCACCGCCGCGGCGCCTTCGCCATGGGCGGCATGGCGGCACAGATCCCCAACCGGCGCGACCCGGAGGCGAACGAGGCGGCGCTGGCCAAGGTCACTGCGGACAAGGAGCGCGAGGTGAGGGAAGGCCATGACGGCACCTGGGTCGCCCATCCTGATCTGGTTCCGGTGGCGAAGGATGTCTTCGACCGCGACATGGCGGGCCCGAACCAGCTCGGCAAGGCCGGCGACATGAGCCCGGTCACTCAGGCCGACCTGCTCGAAATCCATGACGGCGAACGCACCGAGGCGGGCCTGCGCGAGAACATCCGCGTCGGCGTGCAGTATATCGAGGCGTGGCTCGGCGGGCGCGGCGCGGTGCCGCTCTACAATCTGATGGAGGACGCCGCCACCGCGGAGATCTGCCGGTCCCAGATCTGGCAGCAGCTGCGCTTCGGTGCCGAACTGGTGGACGGCCGGAAGGTCACGACCGAGCTGTTTAAGGAGCTGCTCGCCGACGAAATGGCGACCTTGCGCGAAACGCTCGGTGCGGAGGCTTACGATTCCGGTCATTTCTCAAGAGCCGTTCCCCTGTTCGCGTCCATGTCGACCTCGCAGACCTTCGAGGAATTCCTGACCCTGCCGGCCTACCGCCTGATCGCCTGACCCCCTAGAGCGTGTCGCGATCATTCTGATTCGCGTCACCGCCCTAGCTCTTTGTTAAAGCATGTCTTTATCCCGAAACCGGTGCCCACTTTCGGGAGACATGCTCTAGGCGGCGCGACTTGTGCGGCCGCGTCATGGTGAATGGTTTGTTAGCAAATCGACCGTAGCCTTTGCCGGTCCGTCTTGGCGCGGACGAGGGTGAGTGAACGACGGCACAGGTGACCGGGCTCATGACCGCGGCAAAGCGCAAGACGTTTCGGATAGAGGAGGTGGGCGCCGTCCATAGCGCCGCGCCCGAGCATGCCAGTGCCGACTGGGCCAGGCACTATGAGGTACTGGAGGCGATCAGCGATCTCAAGCAGAGGCTCGCGCCGCGCCAGGAGGTGTCGACCGACCTGCTCGAGCGCTATCGCGCCGAGATCGACGAGGCCCGCAGCATACGGACCGAGCTCGACGGCATTCACACTCTGATCTCCGACACCAAGCGGGACATGGCCTCGCTTCATCGCAGCGGGTTCGGCGAACGCAAGCTCGACACGGTGAGCACCCAGCTCGATGCGGTCATCGGCGACACCGAGCAGGCGACCAGGTCGATCCTGACCGCCGCCGAGGTCATCGACGCTAATGCCTCCAACCTGGCAGCCGCCTTGAAGGGGCCCGAAAACGAGATGGCCGCGGACATCCAGGATCAGGTCGTGCACATCTTCGAGGCCTGCAATTTCCAGGACATCACCGGCCAGCGCATCACCAAAGTGGTGGAAACGCTCGCCTTCATCGAGCGGCGCGTGGCCAACATGATGGAGATCTGGGGCGGCATCGAAAGCCTGCGCGAAATCGCCGAGGCCCGGATGGAACTCGAGGACGCTCCGGCGGAGCTGCTCAGCGGACCGGCGCTCGACGGCGATCCCGATACCGCCACCCAGGACGACATCGACGCCCTGTTCGACTGATCAAGAGCGCGTGCTGCGCGATCAAACGCTTCAAATGAAACCCAAAGTGCTCTAGAAAGCAGCCGCATCTGAGGTTGTCTTCCGGAGCATTCATGGCCAAGTCGAACAAGCGTGTCCGTCCCAAGGCGCGGCTGCCCAAGGGGCTCAGAGACGTCGGTGCGCAGGAACTGCGCGCGGTCGACGCCATGCTTGCGGCGATCCGCGGGGTCTATGAGCTCTACGGCTTCGAGCCGCTGGAGACCCCGGCGTTTGAGTATACCGACGCGCTCGGCAAGTTCCTGCCCGACCAGGACAGGCCCAACGAGGGCGTATTCTCGTTCCAGGACGAGGACGAGCAGTGGCTGTCGCTCAGATACGACCTGACCGCGCCGCTGGCGCGCTATGTTGCGGAAAACTACGACGGCCTGCCCAAGCCCTACCGGCGCTACCAGATGGGCCCGGTGTGGCGCAACGAGAAGCCGGGGCCCGGCCGCTACCGCCAGTTCACCCAGTTCGACGCGGACACCGTGGGCACCGCCTCGGTCGCCGCCGATGCCGAAATGTGCATGCTGGCCGCCGACTGTCTCGAGGCGCTCGGCATCGGGCGCGGCGACTACATGATGCGGGTCAACAACCGCAAGGTTCTGGACGGCGTCATGGAGCGTATCGGCATCGCCCATGAGGATCCGGCCTTCGAGGCCCAGCGCATGACCGTGCTGCGGGCGATCGACAAGCTCGACCGGCTTGGGCCGGAGGGCGTGCGTCTGCTGCTCGGCGGCGGCCGCAAGGACGAGTCCGGCGACTTCACCAAGGGGGCAGGCCTCTCGGAAGACCAGATCGCCCCGGTGATGGAGTTCGTCGAGGCCGGCGCCGACACGGCGGCCGAGGTCGTGGAGCGCCTGCGGGCCCTGGTCGGCGACAGCGAGATCGGCCGCGCGGGCGTCGACGAGCTGGAGACCATGGCAGGCCTGTTTGCCAAGGCAGGCTACGGCACCGACCGCATCCGGCTCGACCCGAGCGTGGTGCGCGGGCTCGGCTATTACACCGGTCCGGTCTACGAGGCGGAGCTCACCTTCGAGGCCGAAAACGAAGACGGCGAACGGGCGCGCTTCGGCTCGGTCGGCGGCGGCGGCCGTTATGACGGACTGGTCCAGCGCTTCAAGGGCGTCGAGGTGCCGGCGACCGGCTTTTCGATCGGCATCAGCCGCCTGTTCGCGGCTCTGAACGCCCTCGGCAAGGCCGGAGCGGACGCGGTCTCCGCGCCGGTGATCGTGCTGGTGATGGATGCCGAGCGTCTCGGCGATTACCAGAAAATGGCCTTCGACCTGCGCGCGGCCGGGGTGCGTGCGGAGATGTATCTCGGCACCTCGGGCATGCGCGCCCAGATGAAATATGCCGACCGCCGCGGCGCGCCGGCCGTGGTGATCCAGGGCGAGGACGAGCGCGCCCAGGGCCAGGTCACGATCAAGGACCTGATCGAGGGCTCGCGCCTGTCGGAAGAAATCGAGGACAATGTCGAGTGGCGCACCGGCCGGCCGGCCCAGGTGTCCGTGGCCGAGGCCGATCTGGTCTCCGCGGTCAAGGACGTGCTCGCGCGTCACGGGTCTTAGGGTCCTGCAATGCCGGGCAAGACCGCCGAGCTCAGGGCCGCGCTGGATGCGCAGGCGCGTACGATCGTCGATCTGTTCGGAGAGGCCGGCTACGGGTTCATCGAGCCGGACATCCTGCAGCCGGCCGATATCTTCCTCGACCGCTCCGGCGAGGACATCCGCTCCAGGACTTACGTCTTCACCGATCCCGCCGGCGCCGAGCTGGCGCTGCGCCCGGACCTCACCGTGCCGGCCTGCCGCTATTATCTCGAGCACGAGCCGCCCGGCCGCCAGGAGGTTCGCTATTGCTACAGCGGTCCGGCCTTCCGGTTCCAGCCGGACGGCCATGACGAGCTGAGGCCGCGCGAGTTCGATCAGGTCGGGCTCGAATATTTCGGCGCGGCCGATGCCGAGACCGCGGAAGCCGAAATCATCGCGCTCACCATAGACGCCGTGCGCGCAGCGGGCTTGAGCGAGTTCAGCGTCAAGCTCGGCGATCTCGGCCTGTTCAACAGGCTGCTCGACCGCATCGACATGCCGGGCCGTTGGCGCCAGCGCCTCAAGCACCATTTCTGGCGTCCGCAGACCTTCCACGAGACGCTCGTGCGCCTCGCCGCCGACCCCGGCGCCGCGAGCGGACGCGAGCACGAATTCATGGGCGAGGCCTATGGCGCCGGCCTGGCGGAGACCACGGCAACCCTGGCGCGGCTTCTGGACGGCGGCGGCATTCCGCTGGTCGGCGGCCGCGGCGTCGAGGAGATCGCGGCCCGCGTCTGCGAGAAGGCGGCAGACCGCGCAGCCCCGCCCTTGCCGCGCGAAAGCGCCACGCTGATCGAGGACTATCTTGGCGTTGCCGGCCAGCCGCGCGACGCGCTGCAGCGGATCATGAGCATGATCGTTGCCGCAGGCCTCGACATGAGCACGAGCCTCGCGGCGTTTGCGCGCCGTATCACCTTGATGCAGGAGCGCGGCATCCCGGTCGAGAGCTGCCGCTTCCTCGCCGAGTTCGGCCGCAGCCTTGAATACTACACGGGCTTCGTGTTCCAGATCGAATGCGACACCCCGGCCGGGCCCATGCCGGTTGCCGGCGGCGGGCGCTATGACGGACTGATGTCGGACATCGGCGCCCCGAACCCGGTCCCCGCGGTCGGCTGCGCGATTCATACCGAGCGGCTGCTCGCGGCGGTCAGGGGAGAGGTCTGATGGCCGGCCCGCT
>JBPCWF010000005.1:0-2655 GCA_051009775.1 Hyphomicrobiales bacterium
CACCTCGAAATCGCTGCGGAACGCGGCGCCGATCGCGTCGATCAGGGCCGGATAGTCCGTGAGCCGATCGATATCGTCTGCACTGATGGTCAGCATGACTATCGTTGCGCCGCGGCGTCGCCCCGCTCGCCGGAGGTCAGCAGCCGGCTCTGGCCCTGCAGGGTCTGGCGTTTGAGCGTCTCGTGTTCCTGTTTCAGTTTGATGCCTTCGGCCCGCGCGCTACGCGCGGCACGGCGCCACTTGCCCTGGGCCAGCCACGACGCCATGCCCCCGAACAGGAGGCCGATGAAGATCGAAGCGAGGATGATGAGAAATAGGGGGACTTCGGTAACGAAAACCGGATCGGACTGCGAGAACGGATCGATCGAGAAACGGACCGGCTGCCGGTTGGCGACCGACAGTGCGACGATGATAACCGCCGCGGGCAGTCCGAAGATCAAGGAGAGTAGTCGCTTCACGGCGTCCCCGCTGCGTTCGATCCGGCCTCAGCCAGCGGTCGCGGTCCCGGCTATTCCTGCTCTTCGCCGTCGTTGAGCTGTTCCCTCAGCTCCTTGCCGGTCTTGAAGAAGGGAACACGCTTGGCCTTGACCTCGACCGGCTCGCCGGTGCGCGGATTGCGCCCGGTCCGTGCCGGCCGGTCCTTGACGGAGAATGCGCCGAAGCCGCGCAGCTCGACCCGGTCGCCCCGGGCGAGCGCTTCGCCGATCTCGTTGAAGACCGTGTTGATAATACGTTCGACGTCGCGCTGGTAGAGATGAGGATTCTCCTGCGCGATGCGTTGAATCAGTTCTGATTTAATCATATTCGGATCCCCCACGGGCGCCCCTGTGCCGTGTCCCTGGAACCTTGCTCACGAGGCAGGGTGCCAAACCGATATCAGGCCGTCAAGACTAAGTCTCTCTGTTCCCAATGTTTTTTGGGTCAGGAGCATTGCCTCCGCGAGCCCTCCCAAGCCGAGTGCACGCAACAACCAGACCGTTGCCGAAGCGCTCCAGCTCAGGCTTTCGATGCTGCTCACCGTCCAGTCGACAACTTCCAGCCCCCCGTCGATCCCCTTGGTCTCCTGCAGCCAGGTGAGTGCCGTGCGTTCCCCGCCGATGGCGTCGATCAGCTTGACGTCGAGCGCCTGACGTCCGGTATACACCCGGCCGTCGGACAGCTGCCGCGCCCGCACCCTGTCGAACGGGCGCCGCTCGGCGACCAGGCCGACGAACCACTCATAGCTGTCGAGCACCATCCGGCGGGCGACCTCGCGCGCCTCTTCGGGAATTTGCTTGAACGGCGAAGGCTCGGCCTTGAGCGTCCCGCTCTTGATGTCCTCGACCTTGACGCCGAGCTTCTGCATGAGCTCCGACACCTCGGCCCACCGGAAGATCACGCCGATCGATCCGGTAAGCGTGTTGCCGCGCGCCACGATGTGGTCGCTGGCCAGCGCGGCGACATAACCGCCCGACGCGGCGACCGTGCCGAGCACCGCGACCACGGGTTTGTCTGCCGAAACTCGCCGGATCGCGGCGAACAGCGCTTCCGAGCCGGTGGTGGTACCGCCGGGACTGTTGATGTGCAGGATGACCGCCTTGACCTTGTCCGACTTGACGATCTCGTCGAACAGCTTCTGCTGCTTGCGATTGTCGGTGATCAGGCCCGAGACCGTGACGCGGGCGACATGGTGGGCGAAGCCGTAGCGCCATCCGTCTCCGCTAAGGCCGATCCCGGCGGCGATCAACACCGCCAGGAGCGACGCGATGGCGATGAAGCGCCACAGCGACAGGCGCCGCTTCAAGCGCCGTCGGTCGACCAGTATATCGGCGTCAAGAGACATTGCTCAGTCCGCTTCTGATACCAATGATCATTGGTATAAAGGCCTTGGCCCGGGCGTCCTGCAAACTCACTTCTCTTGTGCTTCCTCCTCCTCGGCGGCGCCTTCCTCGGGCGCAGCCTCGGTTTCGGCGGCCTCTGCTTCCGGCGCGTCTTGGGGTTCCGCTGCGTCGTCCGCCGCGGCTTCCGTGTCGTCCGTGCCTTCCTGTGCCCTGGTCAGGGCGGCACCGAGGATGTCGCCGAGCGAGGCGCCGGAGTCGGTCGAGCCGTACTGGGCCACCGCCTCCTTCTCCTCGGCGATCTCGAGTGCCTTGATCGAGACCGAGATCCGGCGGCTGGACTTGTCCATCTGCGTGACCCGGGCATCGACCTTGTTGCCGACGGCGAACCGTTCGGGCCGCTGCTCGGAGCGGTCGCGGCTGAGGTCGGAGCGGCGGATGAAGGCATTGAGCCCGGCATCGCCGATGGTGACCTCGATACCGTTGTCTTTGACCGCGGAAACCTCGCAGGTGACGATCGAGCCCTTGCGGATGTCGCCAAGCGTGTCCATCGGATCGCCGGCAAGCTGCTTGATGCCGAGGCTGATCCGTTCCTTGTCGGTATCGACCTCGAGCACCTTGGCCTTGACCATGTCGCCCTTGCGGTATTCCTGGATCGCCTCTTCACCGGACCGGTTCCAGTCAAGATCCGACAGGTGCACCATGCCGTCGACATCGCCGTCGAGCCCGATGAACAGGCCGAATTCGGTGATGTTCTTGAGCTCGCCTTCGACCTCGGTCCCGACCGGGAACTTGTCGGCGAAGCTCAGCCAGGGGTTGTCGCCGCACTGCTTGAGGC
>JBPCWF010000006.1:0-11242 GCA_051009775.1 Hyphomicrobiales bacterium
TCTCGCCACAGGGCGGCCATCAGAAGCCTGATCTGGCGGCGCATCTGCTGCACCTGGACGACCTTGGTCAGCGCATCGCTGCCATGGCGCCCGAGGCGCTTGAGGTAGAGATCGACCAGGGAAACCGGCAGGAATGCCGGTACGGCACGACCGGGCACCTCGCCCAGGTGGTCGCGGGCGCGTGTCAGGTGAGCCCGCGCCGCCTGGCGCATCTCCCTCAAGGCCAGACGGACCGCCTCATTGCGAGTGCCGGACAGGATATGTGCCGGGGTGAGGTCGTATTTTTCGAGCACGTCGGCCGGTATGAAGCACTGGCCGCGCGCCCGGTGGATCGGTACGGAGCGCATGAGACCGGTCATGCCATAGGCGACACCGGCATGGCCGGCGGCGTCGGCCGCGCCGACGGCGTCCGCGCCGGCGAGGATCAGGCTCGCCATCTGGATCAGGCTCGATGAGGTTTCGCCCAGATAGCCTTCCAATGTGTCGAGCGACGGCATCGGATCGTCATAGAGGTCGAAGGCGCGCGCCTCGATCAGGTTGATCAGGCCCCGCCGGTCGAAACCTCCCGCTTCCACGGCGCCGGCAAGCCCGTGCGCCACGGGATGGTCCGGTATCGATCCCGCATAGATGCTCTCGACCGCGTCGCGCCACCATTGCAGGCGCATTTCGCCGGCCATGGGCTCGCTGACGACCTCGCGCACACGGGCAACCTCCGCATTGAAGGCATAGAGCGCGAACAGATGCGGCCGCGTGTCGTCGGGCGCGAACAGGCTTGCGAGATACCGGTCCCGGTCCGCCGTGCGGACCAGTTCACGGCAGTAGTCCGCCGCGTCTATGGACATGTCCGGCTCCAAGGCTCCCGCACCGGGTCCTACTTGGGCTCGTCGACCGCGATCAGCGCGGCTGCGACGGCACGGCCTTCGGCGAGGAGAACATTGTAGGTGCGCGCGGCCGCGCCGGTGTCCATCGGCTCCAGGCCGACATTGGCCGCCGCGAAGGCGTCCCGGACCGCACCGGACGGGAGCGCGAACTCCATGCCGCACCCGAGAATGAGAAAGGCGACGTCGTCCGCTTCCGCAAGCACCGGCGCGAAGTCCCCGGGCGTCACTTGCGCGATATCGCTGACCGGCCAGCCATAGACCCCGGACGGCAGGAGCAGGATCGATCCCTTGTGTGACATATCGGCGAAACGGAAGCCGCCATCGCCATAGGCATCTATGGCGGCCCGGCCGGGAAAATGGGGCACGTGGTCAGCCATCCGACCGGCCGCAATCAGGTGGCGCGCGCCGCGGAGCCTTTGGGCTTGTCGGCTTTCTCGCCGGACCAGTCGCGTTTGACGCCGAGCATGAGCAGGAGCGGCGATGCGATGCAGACCGAAGAATAGGTGCCGATGATCACGCCCCAGATCATGGCGAAGGTAAAGCCGCGGATCACTTCGCCGCCGAAAGTGTAGAGCGAGCCCAGTGCGATCAGGGTCGTGACCGAGGTCAGGATGGTGCGCGACAGGGTCTGGTTGATCGAAAGGTCGAGCAGATCGCTGAGCGCAAGCTTTTTGTATTTGCGCAGGTTCTCGCGCACCCGGTCGTAGACCACCACCGTATCGTTGAGCGAGTAGCCGACGATGGTCAGCAGCGCGGCGATGATCGACAGGTTGAACTCCAGCTGCAATATCGAAAACATCCCGATCGTGATCAGAATGTCATGGACCAGCGCCAGCACGGCGCCGACCGAGAACTGCCACTCGAAGCGGAACCAGATATAGACCAGAACCGCGAAAATGGCGGCGAAAACGGCGATCGTACCCTGTATGGCGAGTTCGCCGCTGACGGTCGGACCGACCACTTCGACCCGTCGATAGGTAACGCCGTCACCCAGCGCGTCGCGGACCTTGCCCCGCGCCTCCTGCTGCGCAACATCGCCGCCGGGCTGCTGCTCGATGCGGATCAGCACTTCGTTGTCCGCTCCGAACTCCTGGATCTGAACGTCGCCGAGACCCAGCCCGCTCACCTTGTTGCGCAGTTCGGATATATTCGCCGGTCCCTCGGTCTGGATCTCGATCAGGGTGCCGCCGCGAAAATCAATGCCCAGATTGAGGCCGATGATCAGAAACAGGGCAATGGCCACGAGGACGCCCACTCCGGAGACCATGAAGGCCGGCCGGGCGAACGACATGAACGGAATCTTGGAATCGATCGGGACGAATTTGAGCGGTCTGATCATGGCGCTACTACCTAAATCGGCACTTCTTGCGGCCGGTATCTGTTGATCCACCAGGCGACGATCAATCGGGTCAGCGTGAAGGCCGTGAACACCGAAGTGACGATGCCGATGCCGAGCGTGACCGAAAACCCGCGGATCGGGCCGGAACCCAGCCCGAACAGGATGACCGCCGCGATGAAGGTGGTGATGTTGGCGTCCAGAATGGTGCCCAGCGCGCGCGAATAGCCGGCGTCGATCGCGGCAATCGGCGTCTTGCCGTTGCGTACCTCCTCGCGGATGCGCTCGAAGATAAGTACATTGGCGTCAACCGCCATGCCGATTGTGAGCACAATGCCGGCGATGCCCGGCAAAGTCAGCGTTGCCTGGAGCAGCGACAGAACGCCTACGATGAGCGCGATGTTCACGGCCAGCGCGATATTGGCGAAGATGCCGAACAGCCCGTAAGAAATGATGATGAAGGCCACGACCGCGGTCAGTCCGATCATCGCTGCCACCTGACCCGCCGCAATCGAATCCGCGCCGAGGCTCGGCCCGACCGTGCGCTCCTCGACCGGGTTGAGTTTGACGGGCAATGCGCCGGTCCTCAAGACCAGCGCCAGGTCGTTTGTTTCGGGGATCGTGAATTGGCCGGTGATGATGCCCGACCCGCCGAGGATCGCCGTCTGGATAACCGGCGCGCTGACCACTTCGCCATCGAGCACGATGCCGAACGGCCGGCCGACATTGTCCTGGGTCAGGCGGCCGAACCGGACCGCGCCCTTCTGGTTGAAACGGAACGAGACGACCGGACGGTTCTGCTCGTCGAAAGACGGCTGCGCGTCGACCAGATCGGCGCCCTCGACGGTCGATTTGGAATCGGTCCTGATCTGATAGGAGAAGGTCTCGTCCTCGCTCGACGGCAGAGACTCGCAGTTGGACTTGGATGCGCCGGCCGACTGGTCTTCGCACAAAAGGCGGAACTGGAGCCGGGCGGTCTGTCCCAGAATCTTGAGCAGGCGCGACGAATCCTCAAGCCCCGGCACCTGAACCAGAATGCGTCCCAGGCCCTGCCGCTGGATCGAAGGTTCCGTGGTGCCCAGTTCATCGACGCGGTTGCGGATGATTTCGATCGACTGTTCGATGCCCTGGCCGATTTTGTGGTCAATGTAGGCTTCGGTGAATTCGACCGTGATCACCCGACCGTCGCTCGACACTTCGAAGTCGTTCTGGGTGCCGCCCTGGCCGAACAGTCCGGCATTCACCGGCTGGGCCAACTGCCGAATTCGGCGCACGGCCTTGTCGACATCTTCTTCCTTGCGCAGCCGCACCACCACGTCGTTGTCCGACCGCCGGATGCCGCCGCTATAGCCGATGCGCTCTTGGCGCAACGCGCTGCGCACGTCGCTTCTCAGCGGCTTGATCAGGGTGTCGAAGAATTCCTTGTTGTCGACTTCCAGGACGACATGAGCGCCGCCGCGCAAATCGAGGCCCAGATGCATGGTCTTGTGCGGCAGCCAGTCGGGGATCGACCCGCGCACCGACGACGGCATCACATTCGGCGCCGCCATAACAATGCCGAAGACCGACACCACCAGCACCAGAATGACTTTCCACTTGGCGAAATGCAGCATTTCAGATTTCCAAACTGCCCGTCCCGGACCGTGCCGGGCCTACAGAGCCTGCCCCAGCGCGGGTCACGACTTCGCGGCGTCTTCCTTGACCGGCTCGCCTTTGGCCCTGACCTCCGAGATCATGGCCTTGACCACCCGGATGCGAACGCCCTCGGCGATTTCGACCATCGCCTCTCCGTCGTCGACCACCTTGGTGACCTTGCCCACCATGCCGCCGGCCATAACCACGGTGTCGCCGCGGCGCACATTTGCGATCATTTCCTGATGCTGTTTCTGGCGCTTCTGCTGAGGCCTGATGATCAGGAAATAGATGATAACGAAAATCAGCAGGAAGGGGAGCAATTGAACCAGAAAACTGCCGCCGCCACCCGGTCCCGCTTGAGCAAAAGCCGGCGTGATAAAATACATGAAGATCTCCAGGGATCAGGTCGTTCGTATGTCCGAATCCGGCACCGACACCGCGGCCGCCGTCAGTCGCCGGGACTATAGCTCCAACCACCTCTTTTGCAAGCAATGTCCGCACGTTGCTGTTAACCGTCACGGGCCTTCGTGATAGGCTCCGCGACCGTCCCGCGGCTACATGTTTTCATGGCGACTAGATAGTGATGACCTGAATGGATAGCCAGACCCTCCTGGAAAAACTTGATCAAGTGATTGCCGCGCTCACCCGTCTCGGACCGCCGGCTCCAGCCGAGGTCGACTTCGCCCAGGCGGAAGCCTTCATCTGGCATGCGGCATCGGCGAATCTTCAGCCGGTTCAAAGGGTAAACCGCATCGATATGTCGCTGCTTCACGGCATCGACCGCATGCGCGATACGCTGGTTGAGAACACCACACGGTTCGCCCAGGCCCTGCCCGCCAACAACGCTCTCCTGTGGGGCGCTCGCGGCATGGGCAAGAGCTCGCTGGTCAAGGCGGTGCACGGACAGGTCGGCGCGGACAGCGGGAGCATCCTGAAACTCATCGAGATCCACCGTGAGGATATCGAGAGCCTGCCCGAACTGATGACGCTCCTGCGCGCCAATCGGGACCTGCGCTTCATCGTGTTCTGCGACGACCTCTCGTTCGATGCCCAGGACACGTCCTACAAATCGCTCAAGGCCGCACTCGAAGGCGGCATCGAGGGGCGGCCGGAAAACATGATCTTTTACGCCACCTCCAACCGGCGGCACCTGTTGCCGCGCGACATGATGGAGAACGAGCGCTCGACCGCCATCAACCCGTCCGAGGCGGTGCAGGAAAAAGTCTCCCTGTCCGACCGGTTCGGCCTGTGGCTCGGGTTTCACAACTGCTCCCAGGCGGAGTATCTGGAGATGGTCAGAGGCTATGCGGACCATTACGGCCTGAAGCACCCGTGGGACGACGTCCGCGCCGAAGCGATCGAATGGTCGGCAACGCGCGGCGCCCGTTCGGGCCGGATCGCCTGGCAGTACATCCAGGATCTCGCCGGCCGCCTCGGTGTCCGGATCGAGCCTTAAGGCATTTGCAGACGAAAAAGAAAAGGCCCGCCGAAGGGCGGGCCAAGTTTCGCGCGTTGTCGTCCCCGATTGATTTAGCCGCCGGCTACCGTGTTCCGTGCAAGGTATTTCAGCGGATCGACTGCTTGTGCGCCCTTGCGCACCTCGAAGTGAAGCTGCGGGCTCGTCACCGAACCGGACTTGCCGGCCTTGGCGATGATCTGGCCGCGCTTGACGATGTCGCCCCTGCGCACGAACAGCTCCTTGGCATGCGCATAGGCTGTGACCCAGTTGTTGGAATGGCGGATCAGAACCAGATTGCCATACCCCTTGAGTTCGTTGCCGGCATAAGCGACCACACCGTTCTCCGCCGCCTTGACCGAGGTGCCCGCCGGCACGGCGACATTGATGCCGTCATTACGCTGGCCGTTCGGTTTGGTGCCGAACTTGGAGATCACCCGTCCCTTGACCGGCCAGCGGAACCTGCTGGAGGTCATTTTGGGCGGCTGCGGAACCTTGCGCGGCGCGGTCTGGGTGTTCGCGGTCCGGGGCTGCGGCACGGGCGCGGTTTCGACCGTGCGCGGCTTGGCCGGCGCCGTGCCCAGCGTCGTCGTGCGCTTCGGCGTATTGGTATAGGTGGTGCGCGAGGCGACCACGCTGTTGGCATTGGGAATGCGCAGACGCTCACCGATCCGAACCGTGTAGGGCTGGCCGATCTGATTGTAGCCGGCGACGGATTCGACCTTTTGGCCGTAGGACCGCGAGATGCTGTAAAGCGTCTCTCCGCGCCGCACCACATGGATGCCGGGCGACTGCGTGTGCGGCACCGGGGCCGCGACAGGCCGCACGACGGGCTGCGGCGCCCGGGCAACGGTGGTCGAACGGCTGGCGCTCGACGGGATCGTCAAGTCCTGACCGGTCTGAAGACTGTAAGGCGGCTGCAAACCGTTTACCGCAATCAGGTCGCCGACGGGAACGCCTTGGGCCCTGGAAATGCTGTAAAGGGTATCGCCGCGATTGACACGCACCACG
Organism: Hyphomicrobiales bacterium; assembly: GCA_051009775.1. Lineage (GTDB taxonomy): Bacteria > Pseudomonadota > Alphaproteobacteria > Rhizobiales > JAJFHB01 > JBPCWF01. The sequence goes on from JBPCWF010000006.1 coordinate 6,320, forward strand.
CCGTTGCGGCCGGCTGTCGTAACCGTGCGGCTCCCGGCCGACGGATCGTCCAGAGGCTGCGCAGAGACCGTGCGCGAGAAGTTCGTGCCATCGTTCTGTGTTGACCCGGTGTAACTTGAGCCCTGCGAGGATTTGTAACCGGGATCCGAACTCGCCTGTGTTCCCTTAAAGGGTCCAAAGCGGCTCGATGCCGTGCTGCATGCCGCCAGCACAGCGACAAGGCCGACCGAAACGCCCACCTTAAAACAACGCCCCACGAAAGACTCGTGGATTTTTTCTTTACTCATACCCACGCTCCACAACTCACTAACGAGAGCAGAATGCGCAGGTTTTATTAAAGAGCGCTTAAAATCGCTCAGAGTTCCTTAGCAATTCCCTGGACGAGCGGGACGAATCGCACAGGCAGCAGGTTTTCCTGGTCGAGGCCATCGGGATGACGGGTCAAACGGATGAGCTCCTGCTCGCCGCCTTCGCGCTCCAGTGGCATTACCATGATACCACCGTCTTTGAGTTGTCCGACCAAGGCCGGCGGCACGGATGTGCTTGCCGCGGTGACGATGATGCGGTCGAACGGGGCCTGCTGCGGCCAGCCTTTCGCGCCGTCGCCGACCATGGCGGTGATGTTGCCCAGGCGCAGCGCGGCGAACCGCCGTTCGGCCTCGCGCGACAGGGTGCGGTAGCGCTCCATGGTGTAGACGCGGCGGCACAGCTTTGAGAGGATCGCCGCCTGATAGCCCGAACCGGTGCCGATTTCGAGCACCTTGCAGCGGTCGGTGACGTTCAGCTTCTGGGTCATGAGGGCGACCACATAGGGCTGGCTGATGGTCTGACCGCATTCGATCGGCAGCGACTGGTCCGCATAGGCCTGTCCCTGGAAAGGTTCGGCGACAAAGGCACCGCGCGGGATTGTTTCCATGGCACGCAGGACATGGGTGTCCCGGATGCCCTGGTTGCGCAGGGACATGATCAGCTGGATCTTGTGATACTCGTCACCCAAGGCCCCATTCCCTTGTGCCGGAACCGGGCGACCGGCCCGGGTGTCTTTGGCCCCTGCCCCGCGGATGTCCCGGATCAACCCTCAAAGACGTTCTGCAGGGTTGCCATGGCCTGACGCTGGGTCAGATCCATATGCAGCGGGGTCACGGATATCCTGCCGTCATAGACCGCACGAAGATCGGTGCCCTGGCCGGGGTTGCTTCTGCGGCGCTCGAATCCGATCCAGTAATAAGGCCGTCCCCGTGCGTCGGTACGCTCATCGAGCATGACCAGGTTCTGGTCGCGCTGGCCCTGCACCGTAATCTCGACGCCGCCGACCTCGTCCGGCTCGCAGTCCGGAAAGTTGATGTTGATCAGCACGCCGTCGCCCCATTCCGAAGCGATCAGGCGCCGGACGACATCCGCGCCGTGGCTTTCCGCGGTCTGCCATTTGAGCGAGTCGCGGCCGGCAAGCCCGTAGGTCTGGCTGAGCGCGATCGACCGGACCCCGAGCGCGGTGCCCTCCATCGCGGCCGCGACCGTGCCCGAATAGGTCACGTCCTCGCACAGGTTCTGGCCCCGGTTGACGCCCGACAGCACCAGATCCGGCGGCTCGGGCAGAATGTTCTTGATGCCCATCAGCACGCAGTCGGTCGGCGTGCCCTCGACCGCGAAACGCCGCTCCTCCAGATGCCTGAGGCGCAACGGATGGGACAGGGTCAGCGAATGCGATGCGCCGCTCTGCTCGGTTTCCGGCGCCACCACCCAGACGTCGTCGGACAAGGCGGTGGCGATCGTCTCCAGGCTCCTGAGGCCGGGCGCGTTTATGCCGTCGTCATTGGTGACCAGAATTCTCATTGGCAGCTTTGACATGGCCGGTTTCACATCATCCGTCCGCCGAAATCACGTCCAGACCCGCCATATAGGGCCTGAGCGCCTCGGGGACGCTCACCGAGCCGTCCTCGCGCTGGTGGTTTTCGAGCACGGCGATCAGCGTGCGCCCGACCGCCAGCCCGGAGCCGTTCAGGGTATGCACGAAGCGGGTGCCCTTGTCGTCCGAGGGACGGTAGCGCGCCTGCATGCGCCGGGCCTGAAAGTCGCCGCACACCGAACAGCTCGAAATCTCGCGATAGGCGTCCTGGCCCGGCAGCCAGACCTCGATGTCGTAGGTCTTGCGGGCGCCGAAGCCCATATCGCCGGTCGACAGGACAACCACGCGATAGGCAAGCCCGAGCCGATTCAAGACCTCCTCGGCGCAGGTCACCATGCGCTCCAGTTCGGCCTCCGAGGTCTCGGGCGTCGTGATGCTGACCATCTCGACCTTGGTGAACTGGTGCTGGCGGATCATGCCGCGGGTGTCCTTGCCGGCCGATCCCGCTTCCGAGCGGAAACACGGCGTGCAAGCCGTGAAACGTTGCGGCAGATCGGCCTCGTCCAGGATGGTCTCGCGCACCAGATTGGTCAGCGGCACCTCGGCGGTCGGGATCAGCCACATGCCGTCGGTGGTGCGGAACTGGTCCTCGGCGAATTTCGGCAGCTGTGCGGTGCCGTAGAGCGCAGCGTCGCGCACCAGTATCGGCGGCTGCACCTCGAGGTAACCGTGTTCCGTGGTCTGGAGATCGAGCATGAACTGGGCGAGCGCGCGTTCCAGGCGCGCCAGGGCCCCCTTGAGCACCACGAAGCGTGCGCCGGACAGCTTGGCCGCAGTCTCGAAGTCCATCAGACCCAGCGCCTCGCCGATCTCGAAATGCTGCCGCGGCGCGAACGCGAATTCAGGCACGGTGCCGACGACCCGGTGTTCGATATTGGCCGCCTCGTCCTTGCCTACGGGCACATCGTCCAGCGGCAGGTTGGGCAGGCCCGACAGCAGGCCGTCCAGATCCTCCGAAAGCCGGCGTTCCTCGTCCTCGCCGGACTGGATGAACGACTTCAGCTCCGCGACCTCGTCGATCAGCCCTTGCGCCTTGGCATCGTCGCCGCCCGCCTTGGCCGCGCCGATCAGCTTGGAGGCGTCGTTGCGCCGGGTCTGGGCGTCCTGCAGCTTGGAGACATGCTCGCGCCTCTCCCGGTCCAGATCGAGAATCTCCGACGACACCGGATCGAGCCCGCGCTTTGCCATGCCGGCATCGAAGGTCTCGGGGTTGTCGCGAATCCACTTGAGGTCAAACATCGTCGAACCGTTTCAGAAAGCTGCGAGTGCGCGGAGCGGCGGCCTTGTCCGGCCGCGGAATCGGTCCGCGCCGACGGGCACCCTCCTATACGACGCGGCCCGCATGGCGTCCAGCAGGGTTCGATGGGATCAAGCGCCGCTTTCGGCTTCCTGAGCTTCTTCGGCTTCCTGCGCGGCCTGGTTTTCGGCATGCTTGCGCTCGACCGAGCGCACGCACAGGATCGAGATCTCGTAGAGTATCAATGTCGGCAAGGCGAGCCCGATCTGGCTGATCGGATCAGGCGGGGTCAAAAAGGCCGCGACCGCAAACGTGCCGACGATGGCGTATTTGCGTTTGGACTTGAGCCCTTCGGAAGTTGCGAGACCGGCCCGACCCAGCAGCGTGAGCAGGACCGGCAGTTGAAAGCACAGGCCGAAGGCAAAGATCAGGGTCATGATCAGGCTGAGATATTCGTTGACATCGGCCTGAATCTCGATCGCCGCCTGTCCCGCATCCGCAGACTGCTCCAAGCCCAGGAAAAATGTCATCGCCATTGGCATGATCAGGAAATAGACCAGCGACCCGCCGAGGATGAACAGGATCGGCGTCGCTGCCAGAAACGGCATGAACGCGGCACGCTCATGCCGATAGAGACCGGGTGCGACGAATGCGTAGAGCTGCGCCGCGATCAGCGGGAATGCCAGGCACAGACCGCCAAACAGACCGATCTTGAGCTGGGTGAAGAAAATGCCGTGCGGTTTGATGGAAATCACTTTGACGGCTTCGGCACTTCCCTTCGCCCAAATGTAAGGTTGGAGCAGGATGTTGTAGATATGGTCGGCGAAGATGAAGGACAGGATGAACGCGGCGACAAAACCGATCATCGATTTCATCAGGCGCGATCTGAGTTCGGTCAGATGCTCGACGAGCGGCGCCTCGGTCGCCTCTATCTCGTCCACATCTTCCTTCTCGGCCTCGCTCACGTCGCCTTCTCCTTGGAGGCGGTGGACTGCGGTGTTTTCTTGGCGGTCTTGGACGTTCCGGTCGTCTTGGAGGCGGTGGCGGTTTTCTTCCGTGTCGTTTTCTTAGGCGCGGGCTTCTTCGCCTTGGCCGGTTCGGCCGCTGCCTCAGCGGATGTGTCCGGCGTCTCGGGCGTGTCCGGTGCGACGGGCTGTTCGACCTGCGCCTTGACGTCCTCGACCTCGTCGGTGATCGAGTTGAAGGCTTCCTTGATCTGGTTGCCCGGCGAGAACTCCTTGACCGAGGACAGGCCCTGCTTCACGTCGTCGAGACCGGTGTCCCGGGCGGCCTCTTCGAACTGATGCTGGAACTCGCGTGCCATGCCGCGCAGCTTGCTGACATACTGGCCGACCGTGCGCAGCATGCGCGGCAGGTCCTTGGGCCCGACCACAAGAATGGCGACCACCGCGATGACGATTATTTCTGTCGCGCCGATGTCGAACATGAGATCAGACTGTGAACTCTAACATGGGGGCCTCTCTTCAGGCCCGGAACGCGGTCAGGTCTTGGCCTTGCTGCCCGCGGCTTTCTTCGGGGCATCGACCGCCTCGGCGGTCTCGTGCTCGATCGTCTTGAGCTCGTCGGCCGTTTCGGTCGTTTCTTCCTGCGGCTCTTCCTGAATGCCCTTCTTGAAGCTCTTGATTCCCTTGGCGACATCGCCCATCAGGCCGGAAATCTTGCCTCTGCCAAACAGGAGGACGAGCAAGGCAACCACAATCAGGATTTGCCAAAAACTTACGCCCATAACTGAACTCTCCTAAAGCATTCGATGTAAGTG
>JBPCWF010000007.1:0-3473 GCA_051009775.1 Hyphomicrobiales bacterium
CACCCACCGGAACATGTGTAGGGCCGGGTTCGTCTGAACACTGATCAACCCTCACAGTCTCTCAATCCTAAGCATGAAATTTGCCGGAATGTAGACGGCGAAACCGGGTCGATCGGACGGCGCAAAAATCATCGGAAAAATGCAAGGAGCGACGGCCTGTGCCGCCGGGTCAATCGTGCCGGGTGGAGCGGCGCGCGCATGCGCACGCCATGCAGACGTTACGCCACCTTTTTCTTGCGCTCGGCCCCGGCCGCGCCGGCCGCGCCGAACTTCTGCAACAGCCCGGCTTCCATCGCCTTGGCTTCGGCGATATGGCTCTCCTTGACATGACCGTAGCCGCGGATGTGTTCGGGCACTTGCGCAAGCTCGACCGCAAGCGCATGGCTGTCCGGCGTGAGGCCGCCGAGGATGGTGTCGACCAGCGCCTCGTATTCGGCGATCAGGGACCGCTCGCGCTTGCGTTCGTCCGCATAACCGAAGATGTCGAACCGGGTGCCGCGCAGGAATTTGAACTTCGCCAGGAGCCTGAATGCACCGACCATCCAGGGACCGAACTCGGTCTTGACCGGCTCGCCCGAATGCGGGTTCCGGCGGCCGAGCATCGGCGGCGCCAGGTGATACTTGAGCGTGTAGTCGCCGGTGAAGCGCTTGGCGACTTCCCTGGTGAAGCTGCCATCGGTGTAAAGCCTCGCGACTTCATACTCGTCCTTATAGGCGAGCAGCTTGAAGTAATAGCGCGCGACCGCTTCGGCCAGACCTTCCATGCCCTGCGCACGTCCGGTCTCGGTCGCCGCCACCCGCGAGACCAGCCCGCGATAGCGGTCGGCGTAAGCCTGGTCCTGATAGGCAGTGAGGAACTCGGCCCGGCGGGAAACCAGCTGATCCAGGGTCTCGGCCGTGCTGGCCGATGTCCCGGCCGCGGCTTGCGGTGCGACCACCGCCTCGACCGCCTCCAGGTCATGGGCGGCACGCCGTCCCCACAGGAACGCCTTCTTGTTCATCTCGACCGCAACCCGGTTGAGCTCGATCGCGCGCTCCAGCGCCTCGGCCGAAACCGGCAGCAGACCCTTCTGGCAGGCATAGCCGACCAGGAACAGGTTGGCGCCGATCGAGTCGCCCAGGAGCGAAGTCGCCAGCCGGCTGGCGGCGACGAAATCGGCATTGCCGGCGCCCGCGCGCGCTTCGATCGTGAGCCGCATGCGCTCGCTCGGCAGGTCGTAATCCGCATTGCGGGTGAAATCGGCCGGCATGGTCTCCTGCGAGTTGACCACCATGCGGGTGCGCCCGGCACCGACCGTGCTCAGGTTCTTCTCACCGCCTGTGGTCACCAGGTCGCAGCCCAGCACCAGGTCCGCGGCGCCTGCCGACACCCGGATGGTCTGGATGTCCTGCGGCCGGGCGGCGATCTTCATGTGGGTCACAACCGAGCCGTTCTTCTGCGACAGGCCGGCCATGTCGATAATGCCCGCACCCTTGCCCTCCAGATGCGCCGCCATGCCAAGCAGCGCGCCGACGGTGACGACGCCGGTGCCGCCGATGCCGGTGATGAGAACGCCGTAGGGCGCGTCGAGACCGGCCACGGCCGGGTCCGGCAGCGTTTCGAAAGCCGCCACCTGGTCGGCCCTGGGCGTCGATGCCTGGCCCTTGCGCAATTCGCCGCCATGCACGGTGACGAAGCTCGGGCAGAAGCCGTTGACGCAGGAATAGTCCTTGTTGCACATCGACTGGTCGATCTGGCGCTTGCGGCCGAATTCGGTCTCAGACGGCGCGATCGCCACGCAGTTCGACTTGACGCCACAGTCGCCGCAGCCTTCGCACACCAGCTCGTTGATGAAGACGCGCTTGGGCGGGTCCGGAAACAGACCGCGCTTGCGCCGCCGGCGTTTCTCGGCCGCGCAGGTCTGATCGTAGATCAGGACGCCGACGCCCTCGTGGGTCTGCAGTTCCTCCTGCACCGCGTCGAGCTCGTCGCGATGGTGCACGGTGGTGAGAGGCGGGAAGCCGGTATTGGCCGGATATTTGTCCGGCTCGTCCGAAACGATGGCGATACGCCTGACGCCTTCGGCAGCGACCTGCCGGGCGATCATCGGTACGGTCAGTCCGCCCTCATGAGCCTGCCCGCCGGTCATCGCCACCGCGTCGTTATAGAGGATCTTGTAGGTGATGTTGACGTCGGCCGCGAGGCACGCCCTGAGCGCCAGGATGCCCGAATGGTTGTAGGTGCCGTCGCCCAGGTTCTGGAATACGTGGCTGCGGGTCGAGAACGGCGCCTCGCCGATCCAGTTGGCGCCCTCGCCGCCCATCTGGGTGGTGCCTTCGGTGTTGCGCCGGGGGATGTACTGCACCATCCAGTGGCAGCCGATACCGGCATAGGCGCGCCCGCCCTCGGGCACCACGGTCGATGAGTTATGCGGGCAGCCGGCGCAGAAATAGGGGATACGGGTCGCGAGATCAGGCGCGTTGCGGATATTGGCCTGGGCCGACTTGAGCGCGCCGAGGCGCTCTTCTATGGCGGCATCCTGCTTGAGCCCGAGCAGCCGGTCGGCGATCGCGATGGCGATGGTGTTGGGCTCGAGCGCGCCCTTGGCCGGGAACAGCGGACGGTCTTCCTCGTCCTTCTTGCCGATGATCGCCGGTGCGTTCGGCCTGTTGTAGAGCTGCTCGCGGATCTGGGTCTCCATCAGCGAGCGTTTCTCCTCGACCACGATGATCAGATCGAGGCCTTCGGCGAACGTTGTGACGATCTCGGGGTCGAGCGGCCAGGTCATGGCGACCTTGAGCAGCCGCACGCCGAGCTTCGATGCGCCCGCCTCGTCGATGCCGAGCTCGTCGAGCGCCTGGCGCACGTCGAGGTAGCTCTTGCCGGTGGAGACGATGCCGATCTTGGGCGCGCGTCCGCCCTTGAGGATGATCTTGTCGAGATTGTTGGCGCGCGCGAAGGCGACCGCCGCGAAACGCTTATAGTCATGCAGCCGCGCTTCGGCTTCGAGCCGGTCGTCCGACGGGCGGATGTTGAGGCCGCCCTCGGGCATCTCGAAATCGGTCGGGGTGACGATCTCGATGCGGTCGACGGCGGCATCGGCCGCGCCGGTCGACTCGATCGTGTCCTTGACGCATTTGAGCCCGACCCAGCAGCCGCTGTAGCGCGACAGCGCCCAGCCGTAGATCGAGTAGTCGATCAGTTCCTGGACGCCGGCCGGATTGAGGATCGGCATCATCACGTCCATCAGGATGAATTCGCTCTGGTGCGGCACGGTGGAGGATTCCGCCATGTGGTCGTCGCCCATGAGCACCATGACGCCGCCGTTCTTTGAACTGCCGGCGACATTGGCGTGGCGGAACACGTCGCCGCAGCGGTCGACGCCCGGGCCCTTGCCGTCCCCGCTCGATAACCCGCCTTCTTCCTTTCCCTCTCCTCGCCTCTCCTCCTTCTTCCTGCCCCATCCCGCGTTCGCCTCTCTCTCCTCTTTTCT
>JBPCWF010000008.1:0-3062 GCA_051009775.1 Hyphomicrobiales bacterium
GCCTATGGTGGCGGCCGTAAAAGACATTGGAGGGTCGAGCCGTGCCACGTTTCAACCGACTGCTTATCACCGGCGCCGGCGGGATGCTGGGCAAAGTGCTGCGCCAGGGACTGAAACCGCTGGCCACCACCGTCCGTCTGAGCGACCGGGCGGGCATGGACGAGGCCGGGCCGGGCGAGGAGCTTGCGCCCTGCGAACTGGGCGATTTCGACGCGGTGATGGCCGCGGTCGGGGGCTGCGACGCGGTCGTCCATTTCGGCGCCGCGCCGGTCGAGCGGCCCTGGGAGGAGATCCTCGAGTCCTCGATCAAGGGCGGCTACAACGTCTATGAGGCGGCGCGCCGCCACGGCGTCAAACGCATCGTCTATGCAAGCTCGATCCATGCGGTCGGCTATGTCCGCCGCGAGGAAGGCGCCGACACCCACACCGAACACCGGCCGGACTCGCTCTATGGCGTCTCCAAATGCTTCGTCGAGGATCTCGCCAAGCTCTATTTCGACAAGTTCGGCATCGAGTCCGCGTGTCTCAGGATTAATTCCTGCTTCCCGGAACCGGCCGACCGGCGCCATCTCGCGACCTGGTTGAGCTTCGACGATCTGGTGCAACTGGTCACCCGCTGCCTTGTCGCCGAGCGCATCGGCTTCACCGCGGTCTACGGCATTTCGGACAATCGCGAAGCCTTCTTCTCCAACCACAAGGCAGCGCATCTCGGCTACCGGCCGAAGGACACGGCCGAGGACTACCGCGACGCGGTCGAGGCCAAGGTATCGCCCGGCGATCCGCTCGATCCGGCGGTCGCGTATGTCGGCGGCGTGTTCTGCAATTTCGGCCACCCGGACGACGAGGGGTGAGTGAGGCCGGATGAAACCCGGCGGCAGGAAATGTGCTCCTGACGATCCTTCACTCCAACCGTCACCCCCGCGAACGCGGGCGTCCAATGGCCGATCGGCAATTATACGCGACCGCTAGTGGATTCCCGCTTTCGCGGGAATGACGGGTATGAACGCCTGCGCTTTGAACCCTTTACGGCGCTGGGGCTATACGCACGGTTTGAGTTTCTTCCTAGACACCGCTTCCGAAAAAATGCGCCCTGAGCACGCGGTCGACCTCGTCGTGGCCGGCGGGGAAAGCATCCTCCGGGCAGGGGACGCCGGCGGCGAGCAGGATCTCCATGCACTCGGCATGGCGGCCGGTCGACGTGCCGGGCCAGCTGCCGAAGGTGCCGTGGAACGCCCAGCCCATGGCGGTGCCGCCGAAATCATTGTCGACCGCGTCCAGTGGCGGCTTGTGCCCGAGCACCGTGTTCAGCATCTCCGGATTGCCGTGGAACGACGCCCAGTGGAGTGGCATGGCGCCGTGCTGCGCGCGTGCGGTGACGGGAAAGCCGCGCGCCAGCATCTCCCGTACGGTGTCCGTGTCGTTGTGGCGGCCGGCATCGGAGACGACGCGCAGCTTGTCGTCGCCCGCTGAGGCCAGAACATCGGGATGCTCGCCGAGCAGCGCGTCGGCAGTTGCGAGGTCGCCGGCCCAGAGCGCGTCGATCATGCGTTCGAGCGGGTCGGCCCGCTCGAGCAGCAGGTCGAGCACTTCGCGGTGGCCGAACCTGCGGGCGATCTCGAAGGCGGAGAGATAGAAGCCCAGGGTCCACTGGTAGATATGGCCGCCGCCCTCGGCGGTATCGATCATCGGAAACCAGTCCTGGTTGACCCGCATGCCGATCGAGGCCGGGTCCTCCTCAAGACACCGGCGGACCAGGTCGACATCGCCGAGCGCCACGGCGAGCAGCAGGTCGGTGCGTGCGCCGCGCCCGATCAGAAACCGGCAGATCTCCGGCCTGTCCTTGATCAGATACTGGACCGGGGTCGAGCCGTGATCGTCGTCGATGGCGTCGATCTCCGCGCCATGGTCGAGCAGGAATCCGGCTATCTCGACCGTGCGGGCGAAATGCAGCGGCCGCTTGCCGTCGCCGCCCTTGGCATTGACCAGTGAGGAGTCGGCCGCGATCAGCGCCTTGAGCTCTTCCAGCCGTCCGAGATGGGCGGCGGCCCAGACATCGATCCTGGCGCCGCGTGCGATCAACGGCTCCGCCTTGTCGGGCGCGACCGTGTCCAGGATGCCGAAGCCGCCGTACTCCCACTCGCTGCGGGCGTTGATGTCGGCGCCGAGCGACAGCAGCAGGTCGAGCAGGTCCAGGTTTTCCCGCGCCATATGGACCGCGGTCTGATTGAAGTCGAACCGGGGATCGTTGATCTCGGCCTTGAGATCGGGATGCTTCGCGATCAGACCGCGCACGGCATCGGTGTCGCCACTCCTGACGGCGTCGATAAACAGGTCGGCCGGGGTCTTGGTGAGCCCGTCGATCTTGCGCTTGAGCTTGGGCCAGCTGGCAAAGCCGTAGGTCCGGGCGACCACCAATTGGGCATCGCTCAGCTTGAACTCCGCAGGCGCCGGCGGCTTGGGATGCAGCGCCACGACGCAGGCAACGGCTTCAGCCTCGCCGCCGCAATAGTCGCGCATCAGCGCCTTGGCGAGCTTCTTCTGCTTGTCGAGGTCGGGCTTGCCCGGCAGCGGCCGGCGGAACGGATTATGTTCGGGGGTATTGGTCATGACGTACCTTCTTTCGCATTATGCCCGGGGTCCACAAACGGGCGGAAAGACGGTCGTCGTCTCTGTTATCTGATCGATTTTCAGGTGGGAGGATCCCTTCCCGTGGACAGGACGCGCCCTGATCGCGTGCCAGTGAGACTAGCACGCGATCGTTAACAAATTCCAGACGCGGTCGGACGGAGGCTCAGCCCCGCGCCGCTTTCTCGTCGGCATATTTCTGGGTCATCTCCTCGACTGCTTTCGAATGCACCTCGGCAAGCTCGGGCCTGAGCTTCTTGGCGCGCGCGGCTGAGTCCATGGTCGGCATGTGATGGCCCTGGAAATGCGGCATCACATGGCGCGAGATCAACTCGTAGCTCTTGTGCGTCGCTGCCGGGTCGGCCCAGTTATGGGCGAGCATGAGATAGGCGCCGAAGCCGCCGTTGGACTGCGCCTGCAGGCGTTCGATCTGGGCG
>JBPCWF010000009.1:0-5780 GCA_051009775.1 Hyphomicrobiales bacterium
CACAATGCGATAGGGTTGAATCCGGGGCGCGACACCGAACGGGGTCACCGGCCCGCGCGGCGAGATCAGCGTGATGTTGTCGCCGACGCTGAGCCCGTGCTGGATCGCCAGCCTCGACCCAATGGCAACGCCCTCCGAACTGTCGAACCCGTCAAACGTACCCGACCGGAGACCCTTGTATACGCTTTCCAACTGCTTGAGGCTCTCTTCGGTCATACCGCGCACCAGGGCGCCGGTAGCGGTCCTTTTGGACGACGCCATCACCTGACCCTCGACAAAGGGCACGGCGTGTGTCACCCCGTCGATCGCAGTCAGACGCGCCGTCAATGCATCGTAGTCGCGAATGTCCCGCTCGACCCCAATGGCCATGAAATGCCCGTTGACCCCGAGGATCTTGTCCAGGAGTTCAGCGCGGAAACCGTTCATCACCGCCATGACGATGATCAGGGTGGCGACGCCGAGCATGATGCCGAGGAACGAGAAGCCGGCGATGACCGAAATCACGCCCTCGCGCCGACGAGCCCGGAGGTAGCGCATGGACAAGGACCATTCGAACCCCGCGAACGGAGCGGTCTGGTTGGTTGTGAGCGTGGTATCGGACATGGTCAGGCCTTGAGACGCGCAATGGCGGCATCCGGCGCCAGGGTCTCGCGCTCGCCGCTCTTGCGGTTCTTCAGCTCGATCACCCCGTCCGCCAGGCCACGCGGACCGACGATCAGCTGCCACGGCAGGCCGATCAGGTCCATGGTGTTGAACTTGGCCCCGGCACGCTCGTCCCTGTCGTCATAGAGGACATCGATGCCGGCCGCGGTGAGCGTGTCATAGAGCGACTGGCACGCCGCATCGGTCGCCCCGTCGCCGGCCTTGAGGTTGATCAGCCCGACCTTGAACGGCGCCACCGCTTCGGGCCAGATGATGCCGTTCTCATCGTGGCTCGCCTCGATGATGGCGCCGACCAGGCGCGATACCCCGATGCCGTAAGAGCCCGAGTGGACTGCGATCTGATCGCCGTCCGGACCCTGCACCAGACAGCCCAGCGGCTCGGAATATTTGGTGCCGAAATAAAAGATATGGCCGACCTCGATGCCCCGGCCGGTCACGCGGTTCCCGGCCGGAACGCGCTTTTCGAACTCCGCTGGGTCGTGCTCTTCATCGGTCGCCGCATAAAGCGAAGTGAAACCCTCGATCGCCTCGTTCAGACCGTCAACATCGTCGAATGAGATGCCGCTTGCCTGCCAGTCCATCTCCAGGTAGCCGCGGTCGAAGGCAACCTCGCTTTCGCCGGTGTCGGCCAGGATCAGGAACTCGTGGCTGAGATCGCCGCCGATCGGCCCGGTGTCCGCCTTCATCGGCACGGCGGTCAGGCCCATGCGCTGATAGGTGCGCAGGTAGGCCAGGAACATCCTGTTATAGGCGTGGCGCGCCGCCTCGGCAGAGAGATCGAAGGAATAGCCGTCCTTCATCAGGAACTCGCGCCCGCGCATGACGCCGAAGCGCGGCCTGATCTCGTCGCGGAACTTCCACTGGATATGATAGAGATTGCGTGGCAGGTCCTTGTAGGACTGAACCCCCGCGCGGAACATTTCCGTGATCATCTCTTCATTGGTGGGGCCATAGAGCATGTCGCGGTCATGCCGGTCGGTGATGCGCAGCATCTCCTTGCCGTAGTCGTCATAGCGTCCGCTCTTGCGCCACAGATCGGCCGACTGGATGGTCGGCATCAGCACCTCGATGGCGCCGGCCCGATTCTGCTCCTCGCGCACGATGCGTTCGACATTCCTGAGCACGCGGAAACCCAGCGGCAGCCACGAATAGATGCCGGCCGCCTCCTGCCGGACCATTCCGGCGCGCAGCATCAGGCGGTGCGAGACGATCTCCGCTTCCTTGGGGTCGTCCCTCAGGATCGGCAGGAAGTACTGGCTCAGGCGCATGACGGGGTCCGTATCAGAGAGGGCGCGTGACGGGTGGAACCTTGGTGACGCGATGTTGCAGCCATACCGGCGGATACGCATGCCCTTTTAAGCGATCTCAGGAAAGAAACAAGAGCCGCGCCGTCATCGGCGCGTCCGTTACCTGCACTCACTCACCGGGCCGGCGGCCTACTGAACGTCGCACGGATCCGCGTAGATCAGGGACGGGTCGGGCACCGGCAACAGCGGTACGCCGTTAAACAGCACCTGATTGCCCGATCCGTCGACGGCAACGAAATCATTTGGACGCAGGCCGAAACGGCGCTCCTGCGGCGTGCGCGGCCGCCTGCGGTCGAAATAGAACTCAAGCCCGGCATAGGCGGCGTTCGGATCCTGCAGCATGTCCGCCGGCACGACCGGGTTGCCGTCCAGATCTGCGCCTGCGAGATATGTTCCCCCCGTGCGCGCCGCATATCCGGTCCCCGTAACGCAGGGCCCGGCCTGATAGGCGCCCGCAGGCGCTTCCAGTACGGCACCGCCGGGCGCCACCACGTGTGAGCGGAACCGCGCGCCGGCGGACGGCGTCTTGACCGTCGTCACGGCATCCGACATGGCGGCTTGGTCCATTGCGATCACGCACAGCGCCGCCAGGGCGAGTGCAGTGATTCTTAGGCGCCGTGCTGACAACCGAATCTGCATGCCTCCATCCAACCACTTTACGTTTAACAAACATCAAAACGCGCTAGCGCCACGCCAATGGCGCGCTCATATGGGCTGTAAGGTCCCGTTTTGGTTCGCCCGCGGCCCTTGAGCGCCTAATTTTAGGTGACACCCGAAAATCACTGGGTTATTGTTCGCGCAATAATAAAAACAAGGACTTGCGATACGTAGACGTTTTGGCATCCCGGTTCATCCGTCGATGCGATAAACGGTCCAAGTCTGGGGAGGAGAAGTCTCTTGGCGCGGGATGGCGAGGCCATCATTTCGCAGCCGCCGGAAACCACGGTGCCCGGCTAACGGAGATAAAACTTGAGGCAAGGTCCTGTTGGTCCTTGCTTTTTTATTTGCCCTTGCGGCTGATCCTTCACAACAAGCGCATCGACACTCCGTCGAACGACGATCCTGCCTCGACCGAGCGCTCGAACCTGGGCAGGAACGGGATGCTGTCGAGCGTGACCAGCTTGTACGCCATGATCACGTAGACCACCGCGAAGACGACCGACGCGATGACCGTCGTGACCGCGAATTTGAGCGCCATGCGCGGCCTGACAGGTGCGCTCGGTGCACTGCCCGGCTCGAGTTCCAGATCGGCCTCATGATGGCTGCGCGCGCCCCAGGGCAGCACGGTGAACAGCACCAGCCACCAGATGATGAAATAGATCGCAAGTGACGTGGTGAGGCCCATGCCGCCCGGCTCCGCCGCTACGCCTGCTCGAGCTCGACCAGCGTGCCGCAGAAGTCCTTCGGATGAAGGAACAGCACCGGCTTGTTATGGGCGCCGGTCTTGGGTTCGCCGTCGCCGAGCACCCGCGCCCCTTCCCGCGTCATGCGGTCCCGTGCTGCGTAGATATCGTCGACCTCGTAGCAGACATGATGGATGCCGCCCGACGGGCTCTTTGCCAGGAACGCCGCAATCGGCGAGTTTTCGCCAAGCGGTTCGAGCAGTTCGATCTTGGTGTTCGGCAGTTCGACGAACACCACCGTCACCCCGTGATCCGGCTGTGGCACCGGGTCGGACACGGTTGCGCCGAGCAGCTCCCGGTAGACGGCGGTTCCGGCGCCGAGATCCGGCACCGCGATGGCGACATGGTTCAAACGGCCGATCATGCTCCCCTCCGTTGCGACTGGCTCAAAGCGCGGCGACAATAGAATGCGCGTGCCACACGCACAAGCAGCGCCATGTGCGATCGACCTTAGATCCGATGGATCGTCACCAGGCACTGCGGCTTCTTGCCCCAGCGCATGTCGAGCGCACGGCGCACGGCCCGGCGCACGAACTCCTCGACAATCTCGTCGGACCGCAACTTGGCGCGCGGCAGCGTCTCGAAGACGTCTTCAACGATGTCGTAGACGGTGTCCTCGAGCGCCACGCCGTCGGCGTCGTGCTCCGGCAGCCCGAGGGTTTCGACACCCGGATCGCTCTGCAGCTCTCCGTCCCTGTCCAGAACCAGCGACACGGCGACCACGCCGGTAAAGCTCATCTTGCGGCGGATGCGGGCCGGACCGTCGAACGACGGCACGATCAGCCGGCCGTCCACATGGAGCCTGCCCGAAGGCGCCTCGTCGATCACGGCGCCCGGTGCCGGCAACAGCCGGGCGACATCGCCGTTCTCCACCACCAGCGCGGCCGGCACGCCGCAGGATCTGGCGAAACGGGCGTGCTCCCACAGATGCCGCGCCTCGCCATGCATCGGGACCACCAGCGCGGGCTTCACCCAGTCATACATCTGCTGAAGCTCGCCGCGGCGCGGATGCCCGGTCACATGGACCGGAGCATCGTCGGCAGTGACGATGCTGACCCCGATATCGGACAGCTCGTTCTGCACATAACCGACCGACTTTTCATTGCCCGGGATCGTCCTGGAGGAAAACACCACGAGGTCCCCGCTGTCGAAGGTGACATTGGGGTGCGAGCCTTCCGCGATCCGCCACAGGGCCGCCCGCCGCTCGCCCTGGCTGCCCGTGCACAGGCACAACACTTTGTCGCGCGGCAGAAATCCGTATTCATCCTCATCGAGGAGTTCGGGCAGGTCCTGCATATAGCCCGTTGCCTTGGCGGCCTCGACGATCCGGCGCATGGCCCTGCCGACCAGGACGACCTGCCGGTCGCAGGCCTGGGCCGCCTTGACGATCGACGCGATGCGCCCGGCATTGGAGGCGAAAGTGGTGACCGCGACCCGCGCCTTGGCGGTCCTGATCACGTCGAGCAGACCCTGGGCAACGTCGCTTTCGGACGGGGAGATGCCGTCACGCAGCGCGTTGGTCGAGTCGCAGACCAGCACGTCGCAGCCTTCCTCTCCCAGCGCGCGCAGCCGGTCCTCCGCCATGACATCGCCGATCACCGGTGTGGGATCGACCTTCCAGTCGCCGGAATGCAGCACGGTGCCGGCCGGCGTGCGGATCGCCACGGCGTTTGGCTCCGGGATCGAATGCGTCACGGTGATCAGTTCGAGATCGAACGGCCCGATCGTAAGCCGGTCGCCCATCGCGATTTCGTGGATCGGCACCTGGTCCTCAAGCCCGGCTTCGGCGAGCTTGCGGCGCAGCAGATAGGCGGTGAACGGCGTGGCATAGACCGGCACCTTCAACCGCGGCCACAGATGGGCGACCGCCCCGAAATGATCCTCGTGGGCGTGGGTCAGCAGGATGCCCTGGAGCGCGTGCCGCTCGGCCTCGATGAAGGCGGTGTCGGGCAGGATGATGTCGATGCCCGGATCGCGCTCGTCACCGAACTTGACCCCGGCATCGACCATGAGCCACTGGCGTTCCTTGGGCGGCCCGAACCCGTAGAGATAGAGGTTCATGCCGATTTCGCCGCAGCCGCCGAGCGGAACCAGCACCATCTCCGAAGACGATGACCTGGATTTGCGGGATGTTCTCTGTCTGGCCATTGTAAACCTGCCTGGCGGGCGCTCAGCCGGCGCTCTGTCCGGCGCTTGAGAGAAAAAGATCGCCAGCCAGAACACGGCGTTCCGTGCCGTCCTTCAGACGCAGGATCATCGCGCCGTCATCATCCAGCCCGGTGAAGGTGCCGCTCAGGGTCTGGTCAGGCAGGGCGACCGACACGGTCTGACCCATCCCTTGCGCCCGCTCGAGCCACAACCCCCTTATCCGGCCGAAGCCGCGCCCGCCGTCCCACTGCTCGAAACG
>JBPCWF010000010.1:0-3673 GCA_051009775.1 Hyphomicrobiales bacterium
GCATCCGGGTCATCAACGACCTAGACGAATTCGAGCGCCTCGTGCCTCAGGCCTCCGCCGAGGCCCAGGCCGCGTTCGGAGAAGGCGGGCTCTATATCGAGAAGCTGATCGAGACCGCGCGCCATGTCGAGGTCCAGGTGCTGGGCGACGGCGAGCGCGTGGTCCATTGCTTCGAGCGCGAATGCTCGCTCCAGCGCCGCCGCCAGAAGGTCTGGGAGGAAGCACCGGCGGCCCCCCTGCCCGAGGACGTGCGCCGGAAGCTCTGCGCGGCGGCCGTGGCGCTTGCCCAATCGGTCGGCTATCGCGGCGCGGGCACGGCGGAGTTCCTCTATGACGAGCAAAGCCGCGACTTCTACTTTATCGAGATGAACACCCGGATTCAGGTCGAACATCCCGTGACCGAGCTGATCACCGGCATCGATCTGGTGCGCGAGATGATCGCGATTGCCGGCGGCGCGCCCTTGAGCCTGGAGCAGTCGGATATCGGGATTTCGGGCCACGCCATCGAATGCCGGATCAATGCCGAGGACCCGGAGAACGACTTCGCGCCGTTCCCGGGCGTGGTCGAAAATCTCAGCGTTCCCGGCGGCCCGGGGGTGCGCTTCGACACCATGCTCTATCCCGGCTATGCCATTCCGCCGTTTTACGATTCACTGCTTGGCAAGCTGATGGTCTGGGACGAAACCCGTGACAAGGCGCTCAACCGACTTGAACGTGCCCTGGCGGAACTGGAGATTTCCGGCGTGAAAACCACCAAGCTGTTACACCAGGCGCTGCTCGCCGACCCGGACGTGCGCGCCGCGCGGTTTCACACCAAATTCCTCGAACACTGGCTCGAAACGAGACCACCGGGACTGGTCCAACACAAGGAGGTGGCCAACAGATGAAAACCCGATACTCCTTCGGAGGCGATGAGCACATCTTCGTCGAGGTCGACGAAGAGATGTCGCTCGACGCCTTTTTCAAGAGCCTGTCCATGACCAACGCGGTCCGGGACAGCCAGATCAAGGGCGTCACGGAGATCTGCCCGGCCAATGAGTCGTTCCAGATCAAGTTCGACCCGGACCAGATCCATCCCGACGACATGCTGGCGGAGCTGAAGAGCCTGGAAGGGTCGGCCGAGCAGGGCGACACGGTCCTGAAGACCCGGATCGTCGAGATCCCCGTCCTGTACAACGACCCGTGGACCCATGAGACGCTCATGCGGTTCCGCGAACGCCATCAGGACCCGAACTCGACGGATCTGGAATACGCCGCGCGGATCAACAATTTCGACGGCGTCGACGCCTTCATCCAGGCGCATTCCGGCGCACCGTGGTTCGTCTCCATGGTCGGCTTCGTTGCCGGACTGCCGTTCATGTACCAGATGGTCGACCGGCCGCGGCAGATCGAGGTGCCGAAATATCTCAGGCCCCGCACGGACACGCCGAAGCTGACGGTCGGCTATGGCGGCTGCTTCGCCTGCATCTATTCGGTGCGCGGCGCCGGCGGCTACCAGATGTTCGGCATCACGCCGATGCCGATCTACGATCCCAAGCAGGAGATCAGCTATCTCAAGGACTTCATGGTGTTCTTCAAACCAGGCGACATCGTCAAGTTCAAGCCGGTCGACCGCGATACCTATGACGCGGCGGTCGAAGAAGTCGAGGCCAACAGGTACAGCCCGCTGATGCGCGATGTCACGTTCTCGCTGGCCGAGTTCCAGGCGGATATCGACGGATACAACCACAAGCTCGATGAGGTGCTCCATGGCAATTAAGGTCATATCGCCCGGACTGGCGACGACGGTGCAGGACCTCGGTCGCCCCGGCTACTACCATCTGGGCATTCCGATCTCAGGCGCCATGGACCGCTTCTCGCTCAGGGCGGCCAACATGCTGGTCGGCAATGACGAGGGCGCCGCGGCGCTCGAGGCGACCTTCATGGGACCGGAGCTCGAATTCACCTCCGATGCCATGGTCGCGGTCGCCGGCGCCGACATGCCGGCCAAGGTCGATGGTGAGCCGCGCGCGCAATGGTCGGCTTTCGCCGTCAGGGCCGGACAGACCCTGAGCTTCGATTTCCTCAAAGGTGGCGCGCGCATCTACATTGCCGTCTCCGGCGGCATCGATGTGCCGGTCGTGCTCGGCAGCCGCTCGACCTATCCGCTGGGCGCGCTTGGTGGCCATGAGGGCCGTGCCCTGCAGTCCGGCGACGAGCTTCAGGTCGGCGCCGGCGGCGCAACCGTCCAGGAAGGACGGAGCGTGCCGGAAGATCTGCGCCGCATGCCCGGCAATCCGGCCGAGCTCAGGGCCCTGCCCGGCATCTACTGGTACCGGATCACCGAGGCCGCCCAGCACAACTTCTTCGAGGACACCTGGAAGGTCGCGCCCGAGGCGGACCGGATCGGCTACCGGTTCCGCGACGGACGCCCGATGGAGTTCGTCGAGCGCGAGCAGCCCTTCGGCGCGGGCTCCGACCCGTCCAACATCGTCGACGGCTGTTATCCCTACGGGTCGATCCAGGTGCCGGGCGGCACGGAACCGATCGTGCTGCATCGCGACGCGGTTTCGGGCGGCGGCTACTTCATGCTCGGCACGGTGATCTCCGCCGACATGGACCTGATCGGCCAGCTCCAGCCCCACACACCGACCAGATTCGTCGAGGTGGATATGGCGGCGGCGCTGGCGGCGCGTCATGACCGCAGCGGTCTTCTGGACAGGGTCAGACAGGCCCTGGGCTAAGACGCCCCAGGCCGGGACGCCGACATCAACGGTTCGCCCGCGCGGAGTTTGATATCGATCAAACCCCGGCGCCGGCGGACCGTGTAGGGTGGCACCATACCAAGACTGCGATAACGCAGCCGCCAAAAGGCGGATGCACGGGTGTGTGCGCAGGCGCATGGTTCTGTGCGTCCGCCGGCTGACCCCATGAATTCAGGAGAGAGCCATGCAGGTAAAGGACATCATGCATAAGGGCGCCTACTCGGCCGCCCCGGAAACCGGAATCCGTCACGTCGCCGCAATGATGGCGGAACAGGATATCGGCTGCATCCCCGTGGTTGACGGCGGCAAGCTTGCAGGCGTGATCACGGATCGCGACATCGCCTGCCGGGTGGTCGCCGCGGGGCAGGACTGCTCGGACGTCACCGCGGAAAAGGTCATGTCGAAAGAGGTTATTTTCTGCCGCGAAGCAGAAGAAATCGGCGACGCGGTACACATCATGGAGAACAACCAGGTGCGCCGGCTGCCGGTGATCGACGCGGACGACCATCTGACCGGCATGCTGAGCCTGGGCGATGTCTCGCATGGCACCTCGCGGGAGATGACGGGCGAAATGGTCAAAGCCGTTTCGGCGCATCATGAGGACCCGCAATTGCTGAAATCAGCCGGCTGAGCCGGCACCTGACCTGTCCGGGCGGTTCGGGAATGGACTTGGCTTCCGATCAAGACGCGGTGTGCGGGCGCATGGTCGACCGGCAGCTTGCCGGACGCGGCATTGCCGATCCCCTTGTGCTCGAGGCCATGCGCACCGTGCCGCGCCACCGTTTCGTCGGCCACGAGCTGAAATACCTGGCCTACCGGGACATGCCGCTTCCGATCGGCGAGCGCCAGACCATATCCCAGCCCTATATGGTCGCGCTCATGACGGAGGCGCTCGGACTGAGCGGCGGAGAACGCGTATTGGAGATCGG
>JBPCWF010000011.1:0-4089 GCA_051009775.1 Hyphomicrobiales bacterium
TGGGCCATATCAGCTCACCGGCGTTGTTGCAAAGCTTGCCCGATGCCCCACATCGCCCTGCGCTTTGCGCCTAGCCAGTGAACTGATTTGGCGCCATCAAATGATTCCATATGAAGGAACGATGCTCTAGCTCGTTGAGACACGGAGAGAATTTGCCACAACCAGACATTAACAGCTCAACGAGTGATGAAACAATTGCGCAACACTCACTCGGTGCCGTCGATACAGACATCCTGCAGATTAAGCCGGCCATCGGGCGCCGCGGCGAAGCCGCGGACGCGGTTAGATACGCCGTAAATGTCCTTCGGCACCCAAAGGTAGATGTAGGGAAGCTCACGGTTTGCGATGGCCTCCGCGCGACGATAGAGATCTGCGCGCCGCCCGGGGTGTTGCTCGGTCGCCGCGGTGATCAGCAGAGCATCCAGGCTCGAGTTGCTATATCCCGACGCATTTCCCCGGCCGCCCGTGCGGTGCGTGGGTTGGAAAATCCCAACCGGGTCCAGGGAAGCGTTGCCCCATGATTTCAACCACATGTGCTTCCCTTTACCGGTTTTGCCACCGTGCCATTTCTTGTTGATCTCGGCCGCATCGCCGTCGATGACCTGAGCTCTGATGCCCACGGTTGCGAGTTGCACCACGATTGATTCAGCGAGCGGAAAAAGCTGCCGGGTCACATCCAGTTCGACATCAAGTCCGTCCGGATATCCGGCTTCATTCAACAATGCATGTGCACGTTCCGGATCGTGGTTGTATCGCGGGAGGTGCTTGTTCTTGCCGAAGGCATGCGGGCTCAGTATGCCGTCGATACGTGTCGCTTTGCCGCCCAGATGCTCTTTGATGAGCTGCTCGCGGTCCAGCGCGTGAGCCACGGCCCGCCGGACTTTAGGATCGTCGAAGGGTGGTTCGCGCGTGTTCAACGCGACAAAGAAAGAACGCGTGCCGTCGACGACGCGCACGTTGGTCTTCGCGTTTCGCTCCAGGACGGGGATCGAATGGGGTGAAACGTCGACGACGATATCGAAGTCTCCGGCCAGCAGACCGGCCACACGCGATTCGTTGCCTGGCACGATATTGACAACCATGCGGTCGACGCAGGCAGGCTCAACGGGCGGGATGTCGGTTGCACCGCCGAAATAGGCGTCGTGCCGCTCGAACATGATGGCATCGTTGGGAAACCGCTGGACCAGACGAAATGGCCCCGATCCGATCAATCCGGCAGCCGTCTCGCTAACGATTTCGCCCTCGGCTTTGGCAGATGACGCCCGGCCGACGATCTGCTGGAACGGAAGCATGGCTGGAAAGATCGGCCAGGGCGAATCTAACTCGAACCTCACGGCAAGCGGGCCGACCGCTGTCACTGTTGCGAGTGGCCCGAGCAGCCCTTTCCGCGGACTGGTGCGCCCGCCGAGGGCACCGGGGGTGATCAAGCGCTTGAAACTGAAAACCACGTCCTCCGCCGTCAGCTCTCTGCCATCGTGCAATCGGACACCGCTGCGCAGTCGAAACTCGTAAATCTGCGGCGCGACCTGGTTCCAGACTTCGCTGATCTCGGGAACCAGCCGCATCGAAGGGTCGCGGGTCAGAAGTCCGTCGAAGACATTCCCAAGGACAATCTCCGTCCAACGGTCGCGGTGATCGGCGGGATCTTCGGTCACAATGTCCGAGGGATAACCGATTCGCAGCTCGGATCCCGCCAGCGGTCGCGCCAGGGAAAGAAAGGCGGCAAGGGTGGCAATGGCGATGGAAGCCGATCTGCGAAGCGTGTCGCGATGCATATCCAGCGGCTCTATTTCTGGCTCAGAACGGTGATACCGTCCCAGTCGGGGTCAGGAGGTTTGTCTATAAAGTCTCGACAGCGACCGACGAAGACCCGGGCCGGCTGGTCGTGCGGATCGTGGCTCAGAACGACCTCGAATGCTTTCAGTGCCCGTTGCCAGTCCCGCTCGATATATTTCGCATATGCGGTGTCCCACAAGGTGCACAATTCGAGCTGCGTTTCGGTTGCTTGCAGTGACTTGGGCAGGCTCGTGACACCCTGCCGAGCTGATATCAGCTCGTAGATGTCGCTTGGCGTGTTGACGCCGACCGGCTGCACCCGATCTATAAGCCGCATCACGAATTGCCCGCTGGCGCGTCCGGCTACATCCTCGGATACCAGAATCTCGGTGCCGTAGCGCTTGTTCAGCGCTTCCAGGCGCGCGGCCAGATTGATCGTTGCGCCCACCGCGGTGAAATTGATTCTGTCGGCCCCACCGACATTACCAACCACCGCCTCTCCGCAATGCAGTCCGAAACGTGTTCTGAATGGCGGGATGGCACTCTTCGTCCAGCTTTCGGCGAGCTCTCTGCTGACGTCACGACAGACAAGGACCGCCTCGCAGGCATGGGCGACATGGTCGTCATCACGGCTGGGCGCGTTCCACAGCGCCATGATGGCGTCACCGATATATTTGTCGACCACCCCTTGGTGCTGCGACAGCACGGAGCCCAAAGCTTCGAAATACTCGGATGTCCGGAGCATCAGGTCTTCCGGTTCGGTGCCTTCCGCGATGCGCGTGAAGTCCGCGACATCCGTGAACAATACGGAGATCTCCTGGCGGTGGCCGCCGAGCTCAGGTGGAGTGCCCGACTGAACGATTTCCTGTACGAGCGCTTTGGGAACGTACCGGCCAAAAACGCGCACGGCCTGTTTCATCGAGCCGAAGGCCTGCGACAGGTTGTGAACCTCCAGGAAAACAGATCGCACTGCAATCGGACTGCTGAGATCGAACCGGCGTATCTTGTCGGCTTCCGCGGCAAGGTCTCCCAGTTTGGCCGCTAAGCGCCTGGCGATCAGGTAGATCAGCGGAAGGGCGACTGCCAGGGCGAGAAAAGCGGCGAGGATGTTGCGCCGCTGCATTTGCGTAATGTGTTGGGTAAAGTCCGACAGGGGCGCTGCGACCGCTATGTACTGATCTAGGCCCAGCTGCATGCCCACGGCCCCGACGCGCACGAGGTATGTGTGATCTTCCACTTGCAGATGTTTCATGGCTGAAGGATTGGCCTTCGAGGCCAGACCCTCTCGAACCACGGCTGCGACGACCGGATTTCCAATCTCATCGGCTTTTCTCAGAACAGCGCGGCCCGGCTGGTCCGCTTCGTCTTCATTGACGAGGGGCGTGACTTGGGAAGGGTCATTATGGGCGAGGATCTCACCCTTCGAGTTGAAAAGGAACGCCGTCGCGTTTGGAGACGCGGATTGCTCCGACAAGAATTGAGAGATGTCCGACAGTGTGACGGCGACACCAAAGACGCCGCCTCCCCCGGTCAGGCGGCGCGATGAAGTGATGCCCGGCTTCTTCAATGCAAAAAAGACGTAGGGATCCGTGAAAAGGGTTTGCTCGGCGGCGAGAGCGCTCGTGTACCAATGGCGTTCGCGCGGGTCGTAGGCCGGCTCTGTCTCGGTGCTGGCGTCGAAGACGTGGCGACTGCGATCCAGATACCGCAGATACTGATGCCGCTTTCCATTGCGGTCTTCGGTTATCGTGCGGACTATGAGTTCTGTGCCGTTCGGAGCATGAAACGCGGCCGAGACGTCCGGATCGCCGCGAGGTGCCGAGACCTGAATCCATTCTCCCGTGCCGAAGCCGGCAAACACCGAAAACACATGCGGCTGCGCCTCGATCATCCGGATCATGGTTGCAAGGGCGGCATGGGAGAGACCGTCATATCTGGGCGAATGGGACAGGGCGGGCATAGCCGATGCAGCATCGACCGTTGCCTTCACGGCGCCGAGCATCCCGTTCATGCGTTCGTCGATCTTGGTTGTGATTTCATGGAACAGTTGATCGGCCGTACGCAGTGCGGCCGACGAGGCTTGCCGATGATTGTTCCAGATAATCGCTGCTGTCAGGGCGGCGACCATGACCACGAAGATCGATGCGATGCCCAGATGAAGGCGTATTCGACGTGTCAGAAAAGTCCTCTTACCTGCCATCCGCTGCCTCGTTTCAGCCGTGATCAGGGATCTTATGGGGTTGTGTTGACAAGTTGAACCCTGCGGGCATTCCAGCTTGAGGTTCCGGAGGAAACCGCGACCGTCGTTCTTTT
>JBPCWF010000012.1:0-4387 GCA_051009775.1 Hyphomicrobiales bacterium
CGAACGCCAGCGGCACACCGTTGATGATCGCCGTGCCGCAATCCGGGCCCATCAGCAGCAGGCCGCGTTCATGAGCCTCATGCTTGAGCGCCACTTCGTCTTCCAGCGAAACATTGTCGCTGAACAGCATGACATGCAGATCGTGGCGCAGCGCCTTGCGGGCCTCGCCGGCGGCAAAGGCGCCGGGCACCGAGATCAGCGCCAGGTTGGATCCGGACATGGACCTGACGGCCGCCCGCAGCGTGCGCGGGCGCCAGGCCTGACTGCCGTCGCGCGCGCCTGCCGGCTGATCGATCAGCCGCATCGCCTCGGTCAGGGCCGCCTGCCCGGCCTCCGGCGACGCCGCCATGATGGCGATGATCAGGTCGCCTCCCGCCGCGGCCCGGCCCGTCGCATCGAGCAGCCCGGCATCCGCCATGATCTCGATATTGGCCGGCGTCCCGACCATCAGGGCGGCCTGCTCGACGCCGTCCATCTGCGCCACGGTCCGCGACAACCGCATCAGTGCGACCGAATCCAGGTAGAAGCCCCGGCGCACTTCATTGATCACGACACCGGTCATGACACACCCACCGTCTCGGCGAACGCCACCAAGGCCTCCTCGAAACACGCCATCGGCGCCCGCACCACCCCGGCGCCGACCTGTCCGACCCCGGGCTCCCTGTGGGCGATGCCGGTGTTTATCGTCGGCGCCAGGCCGGTTTCCAGCACGCGCCGTATGTCGATGCCGGTCGGAACGCCTTGATAGTCGAGGCTGGGGATCGTCCATTCCGGGTTCTCGGCGACCGTGATCTCAGACATCGTTCGGGTGAAATTACCGGCTTCCGACGCCGCCCCGGCGCCGACAAAGCCCGCCACCGCCGGCGCCGCCGCCATGGCGAAGCCGCCCAGCCCGACGGTTTCGACGATCGTCGAGTCGCCCATGTCCGGATTGGCGTCCCGCTCCGTGAAGCCCGGAAAGTAGAGCCCTTCGGGCATTTCCACCGGTGCGGTGAACCAGGTGTCGCCGGTTGCGCTGACCCGGATGCCGAAATCGGTACCGTTGCGCGACATGGCGGTCACCACGCAGGCCGCCTCGATGTTGCGCACCGGATCCATGATCGCCTTGCCCATGGTCATTGCGACATTGAGAAAGAACTGGTCATTGCCGGCGATGAAGGCCAGCGCCTCGGCAAGCGACGCATTGTCGTGCGCCGTTCGCGCGAGCGCAGGCGCCAGTTCGCGCAGCAGCAGGCCGGAACACGCGACATTGCGCTGGTGCATCTCGTCCCCCATGGTCAATCCCCGCGCGACGAGATGCTTGAGCGCGATGCCGCCTGTCGCCCGCACCGCCGCGCCGAGTGCCGGAGCGAACTCGTCGCGCAGCCAGCGCAGGCGGTTCAGGACCTGCTCGTCATTGCCGCCGAACCGCATCACCTTGCCCAGGCCTTCGTTGACGGTGCAGTAGGCGCGGTTTCCGAAGCTCCGGTTCTCGACCACCATGACCGGTTGGCTGAGCGTGGTCAGGCCGGTCATCGGACCGACCGCGTCGAAATGGTGATTGGGATGAAACTCGAACGCTCCGGATTGCGCCATCTCCTCCGCCGCTTCGAGATCCGCCGCCCAGCCCTCGAACACCGCAATACCGCAGACCGCTCCGCGCATCGGACCGCACATGCGGTCCCAGCCAATCGGCGGCCCGGCATGCAGGATCATTCTGGGCGTCAGGCCGGCTATGATCTCCGACGCCGGTACCACGTCCACCAGCACCGGCTCCGCCGCCAGCATTCGCTTCACGGCTTCTTCATTCGCCTGTTCGATCTGCTTCATGGCGCCGCTCGACCCTCAACCTTCCAGCTTCGACAGCAGGTCGGCGAGTTTCGGGTTGCCGCCCGCCGGCGGCGACCAGTCGACCCGGATCACTTCGACGCCCTGGCCTTCCAGATCGGCGGCGAAACCGTCGAGCCCGATATTGACGACGCGAAGCGGCGCTTCCATGAACGCCGCGACGCGGTCCTGCTTGTCCGTCATGTCCAAAACATCTCACCTGTTCGACGCCGGATCCACCCGGCTCATTTCCATCATGGTATTGGCGAACGCCATCAAAGTCTCATCGTTTCCGTGTCGCGCGATCAGTGACAGGCCGAGAGGCATGCCCTCCAACACGCCAAGCGGCAGGCTCAGCTGCGGCAACCCCCCGAGGCCTGAAATGCACAACAGGTTCATGGCCTGATGCCGGAACCTGATCTCCACGTCATCGAGCGGCGTCTGGCGCAACGGCGCGATGCGCGGCGATGTCGGCAGGCACAGGATGTCATTCTCGCCGATCAGCGCGTCCAGGCGTGACCGGATCTCACGGTGCCGGCGCCGGGCGGGCGTCACCTGATCGGCCGTCACTTTGCTGGCCCACTCCATGCGCTCGCGAATGCCGGGGCCGAGCCGGGGCTTGTGCCGCGTGATCCACGGACCGTGACTGGCCCAGATCTCGGACGCCTGGATCACACGAAAGACGTCGAACCAGCTCTCAAGGCCGTCATGGCTGACGGTGATGTGTTCGGTGCCTGCGACCTGCCCGGCGGCGCATCGCACCGCGTCCCGCAGAGCCGCCGATACCGCCTCATCGACAAAACCGAACGCATCGTCCGCGATCAGGAGGCGTTCCGGCTTGTGCAGGGCATGCGGTGCGTCGAACAGGACATCGCCCACCTCGGACAACGGACCGGCAGCACGCGCAAACCAGCCGACCACGTCAAAGCTGGCGCTGAACGGAACGATTCCCTCGACTGAAATGCGCCCGAGGCTCGGCCGGATGCCGAAGATCCCGCAATAGCTCGCCGGCAACCGCACCGAGCCGCCGCAATCGGTACCGAGCGCAAAATCGACGAGCCCGGCGGCCACCGCGCTTGCCGAGCCGTTGGACGAGCCGCCCGGCACACGGCCGGGGTCGGCCGGATTGACCGGCGTGCCGTAATGAGCGTTCTCGCCGGTCAGGCTGTAGGCCATTTCGTCGCTCAGCGTCTTTCCAACCATCGACGCGCCGGCATCGAGCAGACGCTGCACCGCTGGAGCCGTGGCCTCGGCCGGCGGGTGGGTCTCAAGCCAGGTCGGATTGCCGAAGCCGGTGGTGCTGCCGGCGACATCGAAGATGTCCTTGACGCCGAATGTCAGGCCGGCAAGCGAACCCGACGGCGCGCCGGCGACCGCGATGTGGTTGTCGCGGCAGAACGCGCCGGCCGGATCGTCCGGAACCGCCCTGTCTGTGCCCGGGCCGGTCATTGCGGCCAATGCAGCACGGCCGGCTCGCGGGTGAACGTCTGATGACCCCGCTTGAAGCCGTAGACCGGCGGCACCAGCTCCGACACCGCGGTCGCCGGATCGGCGCAATTATGCACCACCAGGTCCGCCGAACTACCGACCTTGACCCCGTAGTCCTCGAGCCTGAGCAGCCTGGCGGAACGCTCGGTCACCATGTTGAAGCATTCGACGATGTCGTCGCGCTTACCGACCTGACAGATATTGGCGTAGATATTGGCCATGCGGATCAGCGAACAGTCGCCGAACGGCGTGAACGGGTTGAGCACGTTGTTGGTCGACAGGGAACAGTTGACGCCCGAGCCGAGCATGCGGTGAACCGGCACCACGCCGCGCATGACGTTGTGGTCCATATGCCGGCCCATCAGAAACAGATCGGTCGACGGCAGCACGGTGACCGCGACGCCGGCATCGGCGACGCGGGACGAAACCTCGTCCAGCCGGTCCATCGGCATGGTCGACAGCTTGGTGACATGGCCGACCGCCACCCGGCCGCCATAGTCGAACTTTTCGGCCAGCTCGCAGACATAGAGAATGTCGAGCTCGTCATGGCTCGGGCCGAAATCCAGATGCATGTCGATGTCGACGTCGAACTCGCGCGCCATCTCGAACACGCGGTCGATCTGGCCCCTCGGATCGCTGTCGGTGTAGGGCGCCGCCCCGACCACCTTGCAGCCGCGCTGCAGGGCTTCGACCATCAGCTCGTCGGTGCCCGGATTGTTGAGCAGCCCCTCCTGCGGGAACACGCAGATCTCCAGATCGATCGCCCATTTATATTCGTCTATCAGCGGCATGACACCGTCGAGGCCGCGATGCCCGATCACCGGATCGACTTCCAGATGGGTGCGCATGTGGGTGGTGCCGTGCAGCAGGCATTTCTCCAGGGTTCGCTTGGCGCGTTCGTAGACATCCTCCGCGGTGAAGGCCTTTTTTGCCTGCGCGACCTGTTCGATCGCCTCGTCGAGATGCCCCTGCTCGGACTTGCAGCGATCAAGAATGCAGGATTTGTCGAGGTGGATATGGGTTTCGATGAAGCCGGGCGCGACCATGCGCCCGTCAATGTCGATCCCGCGGCCATCGGCCGAGAGATCGGGTT
>JBPCWF010000013.1:0-4514 GCA_051009775.1 Hyphomicrobiales bacterium
CCCTGGGACAAGGTGTTCGACGTGGTCGACGGGCTTGACCGCTGGTTCGTCGGCGCAAAGTGCAACACCTGCCACAACGGTCTCGACCGCCACGTGGCGGCCGGGCGCGGCGATCAGGCGGCGCTGATCTACGACAGCCCGGTGACCGGCCAGGCCCGGACCTACAGCTACAGTGAACTGCTCGACGAGGTGGCGACATTCGCCGCCGTGCTGGCGGACAAAGGGGTCGCGGCCGGCGACCGGGTCATCGTCTATATGCCGATGGTGCCGGAGGCGGCGATCGCCATGCTCGCCTGCGCGCGCCTCGGCGCGATCCACTCCGTGGTGTTCGGCGGGTTTGCCCCGAAGGAACTCGCAACCCGGATCGACGACGCCCCGCCCAAGGCGATCGTCAGTGCGTCCTGCGGCATCGAGCCGGGCCGGGTGATCGCCTACAAGCCGCTGCTCGACGAGGCGATAGAACTCAGCGCCCATGCGCCCGACACCTGCAGTATGCGGCAGCGCCCGAGGGAACAGGCCAGCCTGATCGAGGGCCGCGATTTCGACTGGGAAGCGCTGGTCGCCGAGGCCAGGGCCGCCGGCCGCAGGGCCGACTGCGTGTCGGTCGAAGCCACCGATCCGCTCTATATCCTCTACACGTCCGGGACCACCGGCGTGCCCAAGGGCGTCGTGCGCGACAATGGCGGGCACATGGTGGCGCTCAAATGGTCGATGTACAATATCTACGCAACCGAGCCGGGCGAGGTCTATTGGGCGGCCTCCGATGTCGGCTGGGTGGTCGGCCATTCCTACATCGTCTACGCCCCGCTGCTGCATGGCTGCACAACCATCATGTTCGAGGGCAAGCCCGTGGGCACGCCCGACGCGGGCACCTTCTGGCGGGTGATCGCCGAGCACAAGGTCGTCGCCCTGTTCACCGCGCCGACCGCGTTCCGCGCGATCAAGAAGGAAGACCCGACCGGCGAGCTGATCGGCCAGTACGACCTGTCGCACTTCCGCACCCTGTTCCTGGCCGGCGAGCGGGCCGATCCGGACACGCTGGTCTGGGCGGAGGAGAAGCTCAAGGTCCCGGTGATCGATCACTGGTGGCAGACCGAAACCGGCTGGTCGATCGCCGCAAACCCGGTCGGCCTCGGGCAACTGCCGGTGGTGCACGGCTCGCCGACGGTGGCCATGCCCGGCTATGAGATCCATGTCCTCGACGAGGACTGCAACGAGGTCAAGGAGGGAGAGATCGGCGCTATCTGCGTGCGCCTGCCCTTGCCGCCGTGCTGCCTGCCGACGCTGTGGCAGAACGACGAGCGCTTCCGGGAGAGCTACACGTCCGCATTTCCCGGCTACTACGAGACGGCGGATGCCGGATACAAGGACGAGAACGGCTACCTCTACATCATGGCGCGCACCGACGACATCATCAACGTCGCCGGGCACCGGCTGTCGACCGGCGGCATGGAGGAGGTTCTGGCGAGCCATCCCGACGTCGCCGAGTGCGCCGTGATCGGCATCGCGGACAAGCTCAAAGGCCAGGTGCCGGCCGGCTTCCTGGTGCTCAACAGCGGCGTTGCCCGCGATGTCGGAGACATCGAGAACGAGGTGATCAAGCTGGTGCGCGAGAAGATTGGGCCGGTGGCGTCGTTCAAGATCGCGCTCACCGTGCCGCGCCTGCCGAAGACCCGCTCGGGCAAAATCCTGCGCGGCACCATGCGCAAGATCGCCGACGGCGAACAGTGGAACATGCCGGCCACGATAGACGATCCGGTGATCCTTGATGAGATCACCGAAGCGCTGCACACTGCGGGACTCGCGTCTTAACGACCAGCAGGAAGTTGTCATGTCCCTGGCAAACAAGGTTGCCATCGTCACGGGCGCCGCCCGCGGCATCGGTCTGGCCTGCGCGCGGCGCCTGGCCGAGGAGGGCGCCAAGGTTGTGCTCTCGGATGTCGAAGAGGACGCCGGCGCGGAGGCCGCGGCCGAGCTCTCCGGCAACGGCCATGACGTCCGCTTCACGGTCTGCGACGTGACCGAGCGGCTCGATGTGCGCAACCTGGTGACCGGAACGGTCGAGGCCTATGGCAGCATCGACATCCTGGTCAACAATGCGGGCATCGTCATCGGCGGCGAGTTTCTCGACCTGAAGGAGGAGGACTTCGACCAGGTCCTGGCGGTCAACCTCAAGGGCGTGTTCATGGTCAGCCAGGCGGTGGCGCGCCAGATGGTGGAGCAGATCGAGGCGGGCGCGGCGCCGGGCGCGATCATCAACATGTCGTCGGTCAATGCGGTGTTCGTGATCCCCAACCAGCTGCCTTACTCGGTGTCGAAGGGCGGGGTCGCCCAGTTGACCAAGGCGATGGCGCTGTCGCTGGCAAACCACGGCATCCGCGTCAACGCGATCGGGCCGGGCAGCATCATGACCGACATGCTGCAGCAGGTGGCGACGGACGATGAAATGCGGCGCAGGATCCTGTCGCGCACTCCGCTCGGGCGGTTGGGCGAGCCGGAGGAGATCGCCGCCGTGGCGGCATTCCTGGCGTCTGACGACGCCAGCTATGTCACCGGCCAGACGATCTATGCCGACGGCGGCCGCCTGCCGCTCAACTACACGGTGCCGGTGCCCGAGTGAGGGCGCGGCGCGGCGGGCGTCACTCCGTCTTGGCGTCTTCTTCCTGTTCGGCGCCTGCCTCATCGACCGGTTCGGCGGTGTCCGCTTCGGCGGCGTCAGTTTCGGTCGCTTCGGCGGTTGCCGTTTCGGCCGTTTCGTCGTCTGCCGCTTCGCCCGGCCCAGTGCTTTCCGCTTCGGCGGCGGCATCCGTTTCCGCGGCATCCGTTGTGTCTGCGGCGGCCTCATCCGTATCCGCGGTGTCCTCGTCCGCGTCGATCTTCAGGTCCTTGAGCTTGGCGAACACCGAGGCGGCATCATATTCCGGTTCGGCGTCTTCGTCGGAGCCGGGCCGCTCGCTCAGCGCGGGCGCCGCAGGCTCCGGAACGGGCTCCGGTGTGGCCTGGATGACCCGGGCATATTGCGGCTCCGGCGCCACCGGCGCTTCAGCGCTCACGGTTGCCGCGGTCGGCAGCAGGGTGCCGGCCTTTATCGCTTCCTTCTCCGCCTTCACGCGCTCGCGCTCGACCCGGCGGGCCGCCTTCTGGACCGAGGAATCGAGGTCGCTCTGCGAACACAGGCCGAGCGTGACCGGGTCCTTCGGCGTGATGTTCGTGGTGTTCCAGTGGGTCCGGTCGCGGATCGCCTGGATGGTCGGCTTGGTGGTGCCGACCAGCTTCATGACCTGACCGTCGGTCAGTTCGGGATGATAGCGCAGGAGCCAGGAAATCGCGTCCGGCCGGTCCTGGCGGCGCGACACCGGGGTGTAGCGCGGCCCGCGTTTGGTCTTGACCTCAGGGATCTCGACCTTGGGCTCGGACATCTGGAGGCGGTAGGACGCGTCCGCCTGTCCGCGCTCGAGCTCGTCGCGGCTGAGCTGGCCGTTCGCCAGAGGGTCCATGCCGCGAATGCCCTGGGCGACATCTCCATCGGCGATGCCTTTCACTTCGAGCTCGTGCAACTGGCAGAAATCCGCGATTTGTTCGAAGCTCAGCGATGTGTTGTCGACCAGCCAGACGGCGGTCGCCTTCGGCATTAAAGGTGCCAGTGCCATAGATACATACCTCCAGACCACGACTCGAGCAGAGCCACTGGTCCCTTAGTCAAACCTGCATTTAGGGGATGCCTTCTATATAGGTCGAAACCTTCGCGCTGCAAACGACTTTCTGCCGTCGTGTCAGGGCGTCAGCAGGATTTTGCCGATGTGCTGGCTCGATTCCATGCGCGCGTGCGCCGCAGCCGCCTCGGCCAGGGCAAACCGGCTGTCCATCACCGGCCTGACCTCGCCCGCGTCGAGCAGCGGCCAGACCTTGTCCTCCAGCTCGCGTGCGATGATCGCCTTCTGCTCGACGCTGCGGGCGCGCAGGGTCGAACCGGTCAGCGTCAGGCGCTTCAGCATCATCGGCATGAAGTTTACGTCCGCTGAGGGGCCGTTGAGGAACGCAATCGAGACGATCCGGCCCTCGACCGCGGCCGCCCTGATATTGCGTTCGATATAGTCGCCGCCGACCATGTCCAAGGTCACGTCGATGCCGTGCTTGGAGGTCTCCGCCTTGGTGACCTCAACGAAGTCCTCGGTCATGTAGTTGATCGCCCGGTCGGCGCCGAGCGCGGTGCAGGCGGCGCATTTCTCGTCCGAACCGGCGGTCGCGAACACGGTCGCGCCGAACGCCTTGGCGAGCATGATCGCGGTCGTGCCGATGCCGCTCGAGCCGCCGTGGACCAGGAAGGTCTCGCCGGACTTGAGGCCGCCGCGCTGGAACACATTGGTCCAGACCGTAAAGAAGGTCTCGGGGATTGCGCCCGCTTCGACCGGGTCCAGCGCCTTCGGCACGGGCAGGGCGTTGGCCTCGGCGGCAACGCAGTACTCCGCATAGCCGCCGCCCGGCACGAGGGCGCACACCTGATCGCCTTCCTT
>JBPCWF010000014.1:0-3369 GCA_051009775.1 Hyphomicrobiales bacterium
CCAGCAGAATGCGTGCACCCCACAGCGTGACCAGCCGGGGTTTCTGCATATGGCTCCACATGCGCGACAGGGCGATCACCAGCCAGCTGATCGACTGCAGGCTCTGCTCAAGCAGGCTGTAGTGGCCTGTGCCGAGCGAGCCCTCGACCAGGGTACGGATCTCCAGCGACACCAGCATGGTCGCAAAGACCAGCGTCCCGCCTTCGAGCAGCGTGACGACATAGTCGTCCGCTTTCTCCCTGAACTGCCGCGCCGCCCAGTAGAACATCGCGGCCGGCACACCGTAACCGTAGAGGATCCAGTTGGAGCCGATGGCGGAATGGAGCGGGTAGTCCAGCACATTCCAGTTGAGCGCCAGCCTGACCAGCACGACGGTCGCGACCACCCCCGCGATCCAGCGCAGCAGCCGGACATCCAGCCGGTTCGCGATCCATGCGAGCGCGGGCAACTGTATCGACAGGGCGACCGTCAGCACGGCGCGGTCGAACAGCATGGTTGCGGCAAAGCTGAGCGCCGCGACCGTTCCCGCCGCGTAAAGCGCGAGTGCCGTCGCGGCCCAGGGGTGTTCGCGGTGCGGGATCAGGCGCTGGGCCGCAGCCACGGAGACCGCCGCCAGCATGAGTGCGATGACCGACCAGTTGACATCTGGCACACGCGCGCCGATGCGGAAGTAGCTCAGCACCAGGAGCGCCACCGGCACGGCGACGGAGACCCCCGCCCATATGGCCGGCCGCTTCGCCCCCCAAAGGCCGGCAAATCCGCCAACGGCAAACAGCGCGCCGAACACAACAGTTGTGGTCGCGAACGGCGTCAGAGCGGGTTCCAGCACCGGCCCCAAAAAGCGCCACCCGCCTGGCAGCGGTTGGGCATTGAACTGGTCCACACTGCCCGGCAGATACCACGCCGACACCACGAACAGAACCACCACACCGGCAACGGCAACCAGCGCATCGAAGCCCGCGTTACGCCGTGCAAAAGCGCCGTAGAGCAGGCAGAGCAACCCGACGAACACCAGTGAAGCGAAACTCTGGCCGGAGAACTGCACGAGCCCGGGCATCAACACGGCCACGCCGAGCGCACCGGCCCAGCCGGTGACCTCCGGCATTGTCAGCCCCTGCATTTCCTTGAACCAGTTCGCCGGACGGTCGGGGATCTCATAGCCGCGCCAGAAGAACAGCGACGCCACAGCGATCGCCAGAAGATAGAGACCGGTCACGAAGACATCACCGGGCCGATGCTCCCCCGCCAGCCACAGGAAGGCCCAGGCGACCCCGCCGCCGATCGCGGCGAAAGCCAGCCACCACCAGCGCTGATAGCGCACGATGGCAAGGCAGGCGACGATGATCAAAAGCAGATAGGAGAACAGCCCCAGGGCCGAGGACGAGCCGGTCGAAATCAAAATGGGGGTGGCAAGGCCGCCGATCAGGCCGAGCAGAGCAACAAACGGTCCCTGCAGCAACGACAGGGCGAAGGCGACCAGGGCGACCGCGGCGAGGCCGGCAAACGCCACCAGCGGCGCCAACAGATCGTAGAGAGAGTAAGCGGCGAATATGCTGGCAAAGGCCGTGAACACACCGGCCGCGGTCAAGGCCTGCGGCACATAGGATGCGGGCGCCAGCTCCGCCAGCCCGTGTTTCGGGTTGCGCCGCACCCATTCGCCGCCAGCCGCCAGCGCCACGCCAAAAAGCAGGCCCAGGAATGTCCGGGCTCGCGGTCCGAGCAACCCCTGCTCGGCGGCGTATTTGACCAGGAACACACCGGCCAGCGCGAGCGTCACACCGCCCAGCCACACCAGCCAGCGCGATGTCAGGCGTTGCTCGAGGCCCTCACGGGCGGCAGGCGCCGGCGCCGCCGGTTCCTGTTGCACGCTCCAGACCTCTTCCGGAATCTCATCATCCGGCCCCAGTACGAAGTCCGCATCATCGCCGATCGGCTGTTCCGCTTCTTCGGCTGTCGTCTCCTCTTCCGCCTCTTCCGGCACCGCAGCCGGCTGAGGCGCGGCGGCCTCCGTCCCGTGCACTGCGCCCGGTGCGGCGGCCAGAAGCTCAACCTGGCGCGACATGGATATAATTCTCTGTCGCAACGCGTTGATTTCCCGCTCGAATCGAGACGTGCGGACGAGCGCCCAGATGGCCAGGATCCAGGATCCGAACAGGATCAGGACGACGAGTGAGACGATACCTATGAAATCCACCTTCGCTATCCGCGCATCGCTGCCCTAAAAACCCGTCTAGAGGTCGTGAACATCAACGACGCCGGGCACCGCCTTGATTGCTCCCTTGATCTGAGGGGTGACCGTGAAGCTGTTGCCGAGGCTGATCTCGACCTCTCTTGCCCCGCCTTCGACCATGACGATGAGGCGCACCGGCGATTTGCCGCCATTGGTCAACCGCTGGGCAATGCTCTCCAGTGGACTTTCATCCTCGACAAAGATCCGAAGCCCGCTCTTGACGTTCTGCGCCGCGCTGTCCAGCGGCTCGACACTCTGCACCCGTACCTTGATGTCCTCGCCGTCGACCCCGGCCTCGACCACCAGCATTACCGCCGAACCCGGCTCGAGGAGATCGTGCGCAACCGCCAGCGTATCGGAAAACACGACCGCCTCGAACTGTCCGGTCGGATCGGAGAATCCGACAAAGGCGAAGCGGTTGCCCTGCCGCGACTTGCGCTCCTGGCGATAGAGCACCGTACCGGCAAGTTTGCCGGCCGTGTTGCCGCCCTTGACCTTGCGCACGAACTCCTGCCAGGGCGAAGCGCCGAGCCGGCCGAGCGCATTCTTGTATTCATCGAGCGGATGGCCGGAGAGATAGAAGCCGACCGCTTCGAACTCCTGCGCCAGCCGGTCCATCGGCAGCCAGGCTTCCGCCGGCGGCAGGGCAAGTTCTTCCTCGGCCGGCATCGCCCCGCCGAACAGATCGTTCTGACCACAGGTGCGCTCGTTTTCCGTGCGGTTGGCCATGGCCAGTATGGTTTCGACACCCGCCAGCACCTGCGCCCGGTTCGGATTGAACTCATCGAACGCCCCTGCCCTTGCCAGGTTCTCCAGCGCGCGCTTGTTGACCATGCGCGGGCTGATGCGGCGGGCGAAATCCGCTAGCGACGTGAACCGGCCGCCCTCACGCCTCAGCTCCGTCATGTGATCGATCGCCTGGCGTCCGACATTCTTGATCGCGGCCAGCGAATAGCGGATGGCGCCCTCGTCGACGATGAATTCCGCTTCCGACCGGTTGATCGCGGGCGGGCGGACCTGGAAGCCCATGCGTTCGGCTTCCTGTTTGAAGATGTTGAGCTTGTCCGTATTGCCCATGTCGAAGGTCATGGACGCGGCAAGAAACTCGACCGGATGGTTAGCCTTGAGATAGGCGGTCT
>JBPCWF010000015.1:0-3525 GCA_051009775.1 Hyphomicrobiales bacterium
TTTCTGGAGTTCGATGCCGACGACAGCGCCTCGGTCGCGGTTTTCTGGGGCGAAGGCGGGGCGTTCTGCGCCGGCTGGGATCTGAAATACGCCTCGTCCCTCGACCCGGACCATCCGCTCGGCGAACTGGCGCTGCCGAAGGACGGTGGCGCACGCGGCAATGGCGGCGATGTGCCGCGCGGCCCCCTGGGCCCGAGCCGGCTCGAACTGGACAAGCCGGTGATCGCCGCTATCGCCGGTCCGGCGGTCGCGGGCGGCATGGAACTGGCCCTGTGGTGCGATTTCCGGGTGATGGAGGAAAGCGCCTATCTCGGCGTCTATTGCCGCCGCTGGGGCGTGCCCCTGATCGACGGCGGCACGGTGCGCCTGCCGCGCATCGTCGGCCAGGGCCGCGCCCTCGAGATCATCCTTACCGGCCGTAAGGTGCCGGCGCGGGAATGTGAGCGGATCGGGCTGTGCGAATATGTCGTCGACGACGGCCATAGCCGCGACATGGCGGAGGAACTGGCCCAGCAGATAGCGCATTTCCCGCAGGTCTGCGTGCGCGCCGACCGGCGTTCGGCGATCCGGCAGCACGGCCTGCCGGTGCGCGATGCCCTGGTCCAGGAGTGGTATAACGGACAGGACGCCCTGATGGAGGACGGCATCGCCGGGGCGACCCGGTTCAAGGACGGCCTGGGCCGTCACGGCGACTTCGGCAAGATCTACTAGCGCGCCGGGAGCCGGGACCTGCCGGCCGGCGAACACCAAGGCTTAAGCTTCTCCGGCTAGGGTCGACTGAGCGCCGAGGGGGTGGACCATGGCAACGGAACTGGAAAGCTGGGAACGGCCTCACTACGAGCGGACCGACGCACAGGCCTTTCTGTTCTACGTCGCCTTCGGCGACATCGCGGTCGACCGGGCGATGTCGCGCAGCCGGTACCGTTCCGAGGGCGTTCCCGACGGCGTCGAGGTCCGGCTGTTCAATGTGGAAGAGGACGAAGACTATATCGCGGGCTTTCGCAGCGGCTATCTCTGGGACCGTCTGCTGGAGGACGCGCCGACGCTTGCCCATGCGGTCGAGACCGCGCCCGGATGCGCTCTGGTTCTGGGCACCCTGGACGATCCGCCGACGCTCGACTATCTGCGCGACTGCGTCGGCCTGCTGACCCATTTTACCGACAATGGCGCCTGCGCGATCTACGATCCGCAGATGTTCCAATGGTGGGCGCCGGAAGACTGGCGTGAACAGATCTTCGATCCGGCCGGACCGGTGCCACACAAGCACACAACCATCCTGGTCTCCGATGACGACATCCCGGGCCGTCAGTGGATCCACACGCGCGGCCTGCGGAAATTCGCCCGGCCCGATATCTCCGTGCGCCATATCGGACCCGCCTGGGTCGACCGGATTGTCGAAATGTGCAACCGGTTCATCGAACACCAGGCGTTCGGCATGGTCATCCCGGAAGCCGAAGAGATCGCCATGGAGGGACTGCCGCCGAGCGGCCGGGCCTATCACGGCGGCCATCTGGACGATCCGCAGTTCAACAACCTGCATGTCGAGATCAGGTGGCCGGTCGGCGCGCTGTACGGCGAGCCTGAGTGAGGCCGGTCTCACGCTCCTGACACGCCCTTGTCAGCAGCACCCTGATAGCAAGTCAGGGACCAGTGTCCGGATTGCACGAAAGGGCCAGCACATGGATCAGATCGCGATGTACCTCCCCGGCATCGCCCTCGCCTATTCCGCCTTCCTGCTGTCGATCATGAGCCCCGGCCCGAATGTGCTCGCGGTTCTGGGCACGTCGATGAGCGCGGGACACAGGTCGGGTCTCGCCCTGGCGATGGGCGTCGCGACGGGATCGTTCCTTTGGGCCCTGATGACCGCCCTGGGGCTCTCCGCCCTCATCGCGTCCTATTCGACGGCGCTCATCGTGATCAAGGTCGTCGGCGGGCTCTATCTCCTGTGGCTCGCCTATAAATCGTTTCGCGCGGCGGCTTCGCGCCACGACATCGAGACGATCACGCTCGCGGGCGGCGCGCGGGGCTATTTCCTGCGCGTCCTTACGATCCAGAGGACCAACCCGAAGGCGGCGCTCGCCTGGGTCGCGATCATCTCGCTCGGGCTGCACCCGGGAGCACCGCTCTGGGTCGGCCTCGTCATCGTTCTCGGCACCACGGCCCTTTCCGTCCTGATCCACTGCCTCTATGCCATGGCCTTCTCGACCGTGACCATGGTGCGGGCCTACGGCCGGGCACGCCGGTGGATTCAGGGCGCGCTCGGCGCCTTCTTCTGCTTTGCCGGGCTGAAGCTGCTCATGAGCAGGTCGTGACCGCCGAAGCGCCATGAGGCTCGTCGCCTGGAACTGCAATATGGCGCTGCATCGCAAGTTCGATGCACTGCTCGGGCTCGAGCCTGACATCGCGGTGGTCTCGGAATGCGCCGAGCCGGCACGGCTGCTGCAACGCGGTCTGGACTGCGCGCCGCATTCCCCGGTCTGGATCGGCGGCAATCCGAACAAGGGGCTCGGCGTGTTCGCCTTCAACGGTTACGCGGTGGGGCTTGCCGAAGACTATCAGCCGACACTGCGCTGGGTCGCACCGGTCCATGTCGAGGGGCCGCACCGGTTCAACCTGCTGGCGGTGTGGGCGCAGAACCTGAGCGGCGGGGTGAGCCGGAAGAAGCAGTCGGGCCCGCTGCGCCGCGCTCTCAGCCGTTACAGGCATCTGCTCGCGGGCGATCCCGCTTTCGTCGCGGGCGACTTCAACAACAACGTCATCTGGGACCGGCCGGGATGGCGCATCAATCATGCGGTGGCGGTCGCGAAGCTCGAAGACCTGGGCCTGGTCAGCGCCTATCACGAACTGCATGACGAACCTCAAGGGGCCGAGACCGCGCCGACGCTCTACTGGCGCGACCGCACCAAACACGGGCCGACATACCATCTCGACTATATCTTCGTGCCGCGCGACCGCATCGACCGGATCACGGAGTTCCGTGTCGGCAGTTTCGAGGACTGGTGCGGCGCACGGCTGAGCGATCACGTGCCGGTGGTCGTCGATATCGACCTGTGACACCGCGCCTCTCAATCCACAACGGCCGTGACCTCGACCTCGATCAGGAACTCCGGCAGGGCGAGCGCCTCGACGCCGACAAGCGTGTTGGCGGCGGGCAGCGCGTCGCCGAAGAATTCCGCGATGGCGGGGCCGATCACGGCGAGCTTGTCCGGCGTGTGGCCGACCACATAGGTGCGCATGCGGACCACATCCCCAGGCGTCGCGCCCGCATGGGCAAGGACCTTTTTCAGGTTGCGGAACGACTGCGCCGCCTGGGCGGCAAGATCGCCCTCGCCGACCAGGTTGCGGTCATCGTCCCAGGCGACCTGGCCCGAGCACTCTATGGTCCTGCCGCCGCGATGGGCGACCGCATGGGAAAAGCCGAATTCGACCGAATTGTACATGTCGTCCGGATTGATCACGTCTCGTGTCATGTCTGAACTCTCCTCTGTCCGATGGAAACCCGATTGCCGGCGCCGTCTAGAAGGC
>JBPCWF010000016.1:0-4246 GCA_051009775.1 Hyphomicrobiales bacterium
GTGCAGCGCCTCAGGCCCCTCCGTATCGAGCCGCGCGCGCCAGCTCTGCCGCACGTCGTCCGGCACTTCCGGGATCTGCACCAGACCGTCAAGCAGCGCGCGGAAGTAAAGCCCGGTGCCGCCGACCACCACGGGCACCTTGCCGTCGTCCCAGACAGTGTTCAGGGCATCGGTGACATGGTCGAGCCATGCGCCGACCGAGAACGGCTCGGCCGCGGAGACGAAACCGTAGAGCCGATGCGGCACTCGGGCCTCGTCCTCGACGCCTGGCCGCGCGGTCAGCACGCGCAGCTCGCGATAGACCTGCATCGAATCCGCATTGACGATGACCCCGCCGACCGCCCGCGCCACCGCCATCGCCGCGCGCGACTTGCCGCTCGCCGTCGGACCTGCAATAAGGACAGCCCTTTTCTCAGCCATACACGCGCTCTCCGATACCTGACCCCTGCTATAGCCGATCACAGATGCAAAGCGTACTCATCCTGATAACCGCCCCGGAGCACAAGGCGCTGACGCCGGACATGGCGCGGGCCGCGGCCACCGCCCTGCCCTCGCCGTCCGGGCCCGACTGGCTGGCCGACCGCATCGCCTGCGAGATCGGTTTTGCCATGTCCGCGGGCGCCGACCGCACCGGGATCGAGAACGCGGTCCGCGACACGCTCGGCGCGGCGCCGGTCGACATCGCCATTCTGCCGGCCGAAGGCCGTCGCAGGTCCTTGCTGGTGGCCGACATGGACTCCACCATGATCGGCGAGGAATGTATCGACGAACTCGGCGCCCTGACCGGGCTCGGAGCGGAAATCGCCGCGATCACCGAACGCGCGATGCGCGGTGAACTCGACTTTACCGGCGCCGTGCGCGCGCGCGTCGGGCTGATGAAGGGGCTCGATGCAGGCGCGATCGACCGGGTGATCGCCGAGCGCATAAGTCTCACGCCCGGCGGCCGGGAACTGGTCCAGACCATGCGCCGCCATGGCGCCTACACCGCGCTTGTGTCAGGCGGCTTCACGGCCTTCACCGCCCATGTCGCCGCGCAACTCGGCTTCGACGACCATCAGGGCAACCGGCTTGTCGTAGACGGCGGCGCGATTGCCGGCACGGTCGAAGAACCGATCCTGGGCCGTGCGGCCAAGGTCGAGGCACTGCAACGCTATTGCGCGCAAAGGGACATTCCGGCCGCAGCCGCGATGGCCGTCGGCGACGGCGCCAACGACCTCGACATGCTGGCCGCCGCAGGTCTCGGCGTTGCCTATCGCGCCAAGCCGGTCGTCGCCGAGGCGGCACGGGTGCGAATAGATCACGGCGACCTGACCGCACTTCTCTATCTGCAGGGCTACCGCAGGGAAGAGTTCACCGGCTGATCCCGGCGTAATGCGCCGGCGGCCATAAGAAAAACGGCCGGTCACCGGACCGGCCGTTCGTGAATTCCCGATGCAAGACGGTCTATTCGGTCGACGTCAGCTTGAGGGCTGAAAACCTGAGATCGCCGTCCTTGTTGGCAAGCAGCAGCAACACGGACTTGCGGCCCTCGGATTTCAGCGTCGCGACCCGTTTCACCACATCGTCCGGTTTGGTGACCTCTTCCTGACCGACCTCGACGATCACATCGCCCGCGCGGATACGCTTCTCCGCCGCCGAACTCGCCTGCTCGACTTCGGTGATCAGCACACCCTTGACCTTCTCATTGATCTTGAACTGGGTCCGCAGATCCTTGGTCAGCTGAGACAGCTTGAGGCCGAGCGCGGATTCGACTTTCGAAACCTCGGCCGGGCTCTCTGTCTTGGCCGCCGCCGTCTGGCTCTTCTCCGCATCCTCCAGACGGCCGAGCTTGACCTGGAAGTTCTCTTCCTTGCCCTTGCGGATCACCACCACGTCGACGGTCTTGCCGACCAGGGT
Source organism: Hyphomicrobiales bacterium (assembly GCA_051009775.1). Classification (GTDB taxonomy): domain Bacteria; phylum Pseudomonadota; class Alphaproteobacteria; order Rhizobiales; family JAJFHB01; genus JBPCWF01. Next base: position 1,897 of record JBPCWF010000016.1, read on the forward strand.
TTCGGCCACGATGCGCGGCAGATCGCGCATTTGCGGCACGGCCTTGCCGTCGAACTTGACGACCACGTCACCGGCCTGAATGCCTGCGGCCTCGGCCGGCCCGCCCTCGGTGACGTCGGCCACCAGAGCGCCCTTCGAAGACGCCAGGCCCAGGGTTTCCGCCAGCTCGTCCGTGATCGTCTGGATCCTGACACCGAGCCAGCCGCGCCGGGTCTCGCCGAATTCGCGAAGCTGCTCGATCACCGACAAGGCGGTCGCCGCCGGGATCGCAAAGCCGATGCCGATCGAACCGCCGGTGGGCGAGATGATCGCCGTGTTGATACCGATCACCTGACCGTCCATGTTGAACAAGGGACCGCCCGAGTTGCCCCGGTTGATTGCCGCATCTGTCTGGATGAAGTCGTCATAGGGGCCGGAATTGATGTCCCGGTTGCGGGCCGAAACGATGCCGACCGTCACCGTACCGCCGAGGCCGAACGGGTTGCCGATCGCCATCACCCAGTCGCCGACCCTTATCTTGTTGGAATCGCCGAGAGGCACGGCCTTGAGCGGCTTGTCCGACTTGACCCGCAAAAGCGCGATGTCGGTCTTGGCATCCTTACCGATCACTTCCGCCTTGAGTTTCGAGCCGTCGGGGAAGTTCACCTCGATCTCGTCGGCGTCGGCGATCACGTGATTGTTGGTGACGATGATGCCGGACGGATCGATGACGAATCCGGAGCCGAGCGAGTTGACCCGGCGCGTGGGACTTTTGTCTTTATTGTCGCCCTGCTGCTGGCGGTTGAAGAAGTCCTCGAAAAATTCGCGAAACGGCGATCCTTCCGGCAGCGACGGCATCGGCACGGTGCGCTGACCGGAAACGGTCTGCGACGTGGAAATATTGACCACCGCGTCCGACAGTTCCTCCGCCAGATCGGCGACCGACACGGGGCCGCGGGCCAGAACATTCTGCACCAGGACGAATTGCAGGGCTGCAATCACCGTCAAAGTGGCCAGGGCGCGGCCAAGCGCCGCCAGTTCAATGTTTCTCAGTGATACGTTCATTGTCTCTTCCGTTCGCGTTCGTCCCATATTGCGATCCGCCCCGCTGTTCAGATCCATATATGGACAAGCTCGCAATCTTGTTTCAACTGTTTATGGACTATTTGTGGCTCACAAAGTCCTGATCGTCCCAGCGAAGCGCTCAAATAGCCCGCACAAGCCAAACCACGGCCACGCCCAGTCCGACCGCGGCCAGGCCGCCGGACCTGAGCGATTGATCCGGCACGTCCTGAACCATGGTCATCATCCGTTTCAGCCCCGCCGGGAACGCCGCATAGAGCGTGCCCTCGATGACGAGCACGAGCCCGAGCGCGACCAGGAAATCACTCATTGCCAGACGCGGGCTGTCCGGTCGCAGGTTTGTTCTTGCCACTTTCACTGCCGAAGAACTCAAAGAATTCCGAGTCCGGCTGCAGCACAAGGGTCGTACCTTCGCCCTGCAGGCTCTTGGCGTAGGCCTGCATCGAGCGATAGAAGGCGAAGAAGTCCGGATCCTGCGTGAACGCTTCGGCGAATATGCGGTTGCGCTCGCCGTCGCCCTGACCGCGGATGATCTCCGAATCCCGCCTGGCTTCCGACACCAGCACGACCGCCTTGCGGTCGGCCTGGGCACGGATGGTCAGGCTGCGCTCGTTACCGACGGCGCGGATCTGCTCCGCTTCCGCCAGGCGTTCCGCACTCATCCGCTCATAGGTGCTGTTCAGCACCTCCGGCAGGAGATCGGTCCGGCGGATGCGCACATCGATGATCTCGATGCCGAGATCGCGCGCCTGCGGGATCAGCGAGTCGCGGATTTCGCGCATCATTTCGCCGCGCTCCGTCGACAGTGCCGATTCAAAGGTCCGCTTGCCGTAGGTCGCCTTCAAGGCGGCTTCGAGACGGGTCTCGATACGGTCGCGCGCGCGGGTCAGGTTGGCCTGCGCGGATTCACGGAACCGTTTGGGATCGGTGATCCGGAACATGGTGATCGTATCGACCAGATAGCGCCGGCTGTCGATCACCTGCACCGGTTTGTCCCGGCTCTCGAAATACAGCACCCGGTCTTCGACATAGATCAGCTCGTCGATGAACGGCATCTTGACGTAGAGCCCGGGATCGTCGATCGCGCGCTTGATTTCACCGAAGCGGACGACCAGCGCCTTTTCCCGCTCGTCGACGATGAACGTGCCGGAATAGGCGACCAGAACGGCCAGGCCGACAAGAACTAGAAATACGGTTCTGATGGCATTCATCACTCACCTCCCGTCGTGGTGCGGCTCCGCGACGGAGAGCGTTTCTGGATTTCGGGCAGAGGCAGGTAAGGCACCAC
>JBPCWF010000017.1:0-3408 GCA_051009775.1 Hyphomicrobiales bacterium
TATCCCAAGCGCTATTTATTCTGTCGGCCCATTCAATAGTCTTAGGTGTTATTATCTGCTGTAACATTCTTTTAATTACTGCCCACTGGTGAAACCTAGAGCACTTGGCATAGCACGAGCATCCAAGCCCGTGCAGCCGGGGGACGTTCTGCCCACTGGAGCCAACCCGTCGCTTACCGGCGGATAGCTGCGAGAGTGCCGCGCTACCCTTGACTGCTACTTACGACTTGCACTCAAGTCGGCGTCCGGGCTTCAGTCTTTCGCACTGCCCTTGGACTGTGGACGCATCCCACGGTAGCCCTTACAGTCCGTGCGCCGCCGTTGACTTCCGACCGCACAAACCGTCTTCCTAATTGGCACACGCCGCGAGCCCCAGATGCTTACGCGCCCGCACATACCAGTGCATGAAATCGCTGCTCGTCTCCAACAGTCCGGCCGCGCGCTTGCGGGCAAGATAGACGATTGAACGCTCCCGGCTCATTGCGCGGGCGATCTGCTCGTTGTTGAGGTCCGGGCGCAGCTCGGTCACCAAATGGACAACCAGAGCGCGGGCGGTGCTGACTTCGCCCCTGACACTATTCCCGACAATGTCCATGAAGGGCATGTCGCCCGTGTTGGCCACCGCGCTCACGATCAGCCGAACGGATATCGGCTCGCCTTGGGCGCGCGGGAGCGAGCGCATGAGGCCGGTCCTGTCCCATCTGTCCGCTATGATCGCCGGCAGCGCGCTGTTAAACTCGTCGCGCAGGTCTTCAAACCATGTTTCGTGCTTGCGTGGTGATGTTCTCATGCAGCCTCCTCGGGATTAGAAGGTTCCCCGCATTCTGGGCAAAAAAATTCGCGTTCGAGATTTTCGACCAAGTGCTGGAACCGGTCCCGTATGGTCGCTGGGATGTCTGGCTTGATCATCGCAACCTCGAACCCGTCCAGAAATATTTGCTCGCCTATAACTTCGACCATTTCAGATGCCCCACCGCCGCTGGAGGCATAGAGTGTTGCTCAAAATGCTTGCACGCCTTGGCGGAGTGCTTGAACTTTGGTCCCCTGATCTTCGTGAGTTGCTGATAGCGAACACATCTACCAGGTTTCAGACCATTGGCCGGATGGGTTTTACTGTTTGCGCTGTACCGTCCTTCATTGGTGTAGAAGTTGCATTCGCGGCACGTCTTGCCACCTGGTCCTGTTCCGGTCCAATGAGCCATGCCCGCCGGAGTGTTTTGAAATCCGGTCTCGGCAACGTCATCGAACATACGAGTGAGCTTCATTGACTATGCCGCCCCCTTGAACAGCGGCCCGGTTAGGGTTGCAGGCTTGACACCAAGGTATGTTTGCGGAACCGCAAGCCCCAGCCAGCGCGCCGAGATACGAATGATCTTGCTGTCATCCTCGACCACGCCGAATTTCACCAAGCAATCCAAGGGCGCCTTCATTAAATTATCGAGGTCGCGGCGGCGCTTGTCGGGTATGCCGAAGGCCAGATCCACGGACACGTAGCCGGTCAGCCGCGCCGGTCTCTGTATCATCAGCTCGCCCAAGGCCCGTTTCATCCATTGCTCGTAGTTCTTGGTCGGCACCCTGCCCTTGCCCCGCACGTTGCGGAACAGATTGTTGGTGGTCGGTGGGAAGGGCAGGGTTAGGTTCATGCCGCCCCTTCCCGCTCGCGCCGGGCGCCTTCATGGGCATGCAACGCTCGCCCAAATGCCTGCTGTGGCGTCAGCCCTTTCTCGTAAAGCGGCCACCAGTGCTCCGGGAAGACATTGAACTCGCCAGGCTCATATCCGTACTCGCCCTCGATCACATCCTCGCGCAACGTGTTCAGCCACCTGTCGTAGGCTTCGTTGTCTTCCCATGGTTCTAGGCTGTCGCTCACACCAACCTCCACTTGGACACCGTTTGCCAGCAGACCGCGTGGTGTTCCGAGCAATAGGACGAGCCGAGTTGAGCCGGCTCACCGCACTTGCGGTTGGTGAACAGCCCATTGGTGCTGGGCGGGAATGGAAGGGATAGGATCATGCCGCCCCTTCCCGCCGGGCTATGGGCACGATATCCGCAGCGCTCCTGTGGCCGTTGAGCCATGCCTGAAGGTCTTCGACCAGTTTCGGAAACAGCTTTTGTGCGATCTCCATCTGCTCGCGGTGACAGAACTTGCCGTCGTTGGCCAGCATTTCACCCAAGCGCTGGGCGACGGTCAGGATGCTCTCGTTCGCCGCGAAGGTGCAGGGGTTGCCGCCTTCCGCGCGGCGCACGCCTTCCAGTCCGCATGGGGCGAATATCTCGTTCGCGAAGGCCGCCGGCAGAACCGCCAGCATGGCCAGCAGGTTCACATGGCAGGGACAAGCTTCCCCGTCCTTGTAGGACTGGACCGTCCTTCGCGGGATGCCCGTGGCTTCGGCTACCGCCTCGACCGAGAACCTCCGTCCACGACCCACGAACAGGTTGAGCGCGTTGGCAAAGCGCCGGTTCGCCTCGGAAGTCGAAAGAGTGTTTTCCATTTTCCTAAACTTCGCCTCGCATCAAGTGTGGTGCATGGACAACTCGGAAATCGTGGAGAAGGTGCGGGAGCGCGCCACCGGACAGGGCTCGGGCTTGAACGCTCCCGCAGGCGCGAGGGGCGCCACACACCCGGCCAAGGGGGGTAGACCGGGCGATCACGAAAATTTTTCCATCTGTGACATAAATGAGTCTTTAACCTCTGGTAGCAGCGTGCTACCGTTGTCGTGCTGGGGGCGTGCGGAGCCGGAAATAGGGAGGTCGATCAAGAGTGGGATTGCCCAATGCCCTCACCTGTTCCATTTCTCCGGTTGGTTTCTGACCGAAGCTCGACCTCCTTCAAGGCAACACCGCGCACTTTGGCGACATGCAGCAAAGACAAATGCCATTTGCCCGGCACCCCGTTCTTGCGCCATTTGCGCACCGTGTCCGCCTTCACACCCAAAGCCTCTACCGCCAAGGTGCGAATATCGGGCCAGCGGGCTTCGGAAAAAATGTTGTCGTTAGGCATGCCTGTAATATCGGAAAATTATTCCGGTTTGTCAACACCTCGATTTCCTGTGACAAAATTTCGTCGCGCGCAATCATTGTCCATGCGCTCGCAAGTCTACAAACAGGCCCTCGCTGGCAGGATGAAAGCCGCTCGCGTCGGAGCCGGTTACACTCAGGAACAGGTTGCATCGTGGCTGGGTATCGAGGTCGATGCCTACCGCAAACAAGAGAAGGCCGGGGCTTTACCGAACTACCTGTTCGAGGATTTCGCCGCAATAACAGGCGTTAATGTCACGTATCTGCTCACCGGCAAGCATCCCGCCGAGCATGTCCCCCTGCCGACACGCCTGATAGGCTGAAGTTCTAACCGGAACTTTTTTTATATCCTGGCCGGAATTTTTTTCCTTTACACGCCGGAAGATTTTT
>JBPCWF010000018.1:0-2976 GCA_051009775.1 Hyphomicrobiales bacterium
ATGCCCTTCCGGTCCACGACATCGAGACGAGCCTCTTCGGGACATCCCTCGGCGTGGATATCGTCGGTGGCGTGGGCGTGAATGGCGGCCACCAGCATCATGTGCGTGCGATCAACGCGGTCCGCGCCGCCGGTTCGATCGAGGCGGCGGTGAGAAACGGGATCGTCACGGGTGGTGTGATGTACGAATGCGTCGAGGCGGGCATCCCGTATGTCCTGGCGGGATCGATTCGGGATGATGGTCCCCTGCCCGAGACCTTGATGGATCTCGTCGCCGCGCAATCGGCCTACGCGCTTGCCGGACAGGCCTTCGACAAGGACGGCGTCAACCGCGTGATCCTCGCCACCGACGGCGACTTCAATATCGGCATTTCCAATGCGGATGATCTGAAGCGGTTCATCGAGGAGAAAAGAAAGACCGGCATCTTCCTGTCTGTTCTGGGCTTCGGCTACGGCAACCTCAATGACGGGCTGATGCAGGCGCTGGCCCAGAACGGCAACGGCAATGCGGCCTATATCGACACCTTGCGCGAGGCCCAGAAAGTGCTGGTCGAGGAGGCGGGCTCCACCCTGTTCCCGATCGCCAGGGACGTGAAGATCCAGGTCGAGTTCAATCCCGCAATGGTCGCCGAATACAGGCTTATCGGCTACGAGACCCGGGCGCTGCGGCGCGAGGACTTCAACAACGACAAGGTCGATGCGGGCGACATCGGCTCCGGCCACACCGTCACCGCGATCTATGAGATAACGCCTGCGGGTGCCGCGCGGACGTTCATCGACGGTTTGCGCTACGGGTCGGATGCGCCGAAACCGTCCGCCGGCAAAAAGGGCGAATACGCTCACCTCAAGCTTCGCTACAAGCTGCCGAAGGGCAAGAAGAGCAAGCGCATGACCGTGGCGATCACCACCGCGCATGACCGCGCGAGCATCGCCAAAGTGTCGGGCGATATGCGGTTTGCGGCGGGTGTCGCGGCATTCGGCCAGAAACTGCGCGGCGAGACCCATCTGGAGGACATGAGCTACGACGCCATCCGCAAGCTCGCGCGCTCCGGCCGCGGGGCCGATCCCTATGGCCGGCGCGCCGAGTTTCTGAGCCTCATCGGGCTCGCACGTTCGATGGGCGAAAGCGCCGTGGCTGCCCGGAACTGATGTGCGTTTCGCGCCACCGGCGCACGCCCATCCACGCCGGCGGTGGGAGGGTGCCGTGGTTAATGCAACCTTGCTTCATTGCCCGTAAGGCGCAGTAAATCCTCAACTTTTTCTCTCTATGGTGTGCTCCCATGGAGAGGAAGCAAACATGGGCTTCAACTGGTTTGCTCTGGGCAACGGGCCTGTAAAGACCTTCGAGTTCCGCTGCAGCGACTGCGGCGAGATCCATCGCGGGTCGCCGTCCTTCGGCTATGTCCGGCCGATGGCCTATTTCACCGTGCCCGAGGACGAGCGTGCCGACCGGGTGGTGATCGACGACGACACCTGCGTGATTGACGAAGATGCCTATTACATCAGGGGCCTGCTCGAGATTCCGATCGAGGAAGTGGAAGAGCCGTTCTCGTGGGGCGTGTGGGTCAGCCAGAGCAGGGAAAGCTTCGAGCGCTACCTCGAGACCTATGATGACGACCAGACCGGCGACGGCAGTTTCGGCTGGCTGCCTGTCTCGATGCCTGGATATGACCGCGCCAGGCCCGGCCAGGAAACGGAATATCTCGGCTGCGACGTCAAGTGGTCGTCCAGGGGCCAGCGTCCGCTGGTCGTGCCGCACGAGACCGACCATCCGCTCTACCGCGACATCGTCAACGGCATCACCTGGGACCGCGCCGTCGAGCTCGCGCGCCAGGTCATGCGCAGCGACGGCTAAGACGTCACACCGGCAGGGCGGTGGTCTTCTTCACGGTTCTGAGCGCAAGGGTCGACTGGATCCGGGTGACGCCGGGCAGCTGGGTCAGGATCTCCATGTGGATGCGCTCGAAGTCGGCCGCATCGGAATAGACCACCCTCAGGATATAGTCCGATCCGCCGGCGATGAGGTAGCATTCCAGGATCTCCGGGATATCGACGATCGCCGCCTCGAACTCGTCGAGCGCGGCGCGGCCCTGCTGGTTGAGCGTGATGTTGACGAAGGCATTGCCGGTCATGCCGCAGGTCTTCTGGTCGAGCAGCATGGTGTAGCGGTCGATCAGGCCGCTCTGCTCGAGATTGCGGATGCGCCTCAGGCAAGCGGACGGCGACAGGTTGACCCGCTCGGCCAGTTCCACGTTGCTGAGCCGGCCGTCCTCCTGAAGCAGGCGCACGATCGCACGGTCGCGGACATCCAGCTGATTCAACCGCATTAAATTGTCCTCTCACGCTGTTTGGCGAAAGATTATGCGAATATTTCGGCGCTGCAACATAATCTTTCGCCGGAAAATGCGTGGTATTTCCCTTATAATTCGCAAAATCTAGGGAATTTGGGAGGAACGGCCATGCTGATCGGCGTGCCGAAAGAGATCAAAAATCACGAATACCGCGTCGGGCTCGTGCCATCGAGCGTGCGCGAATTTGTGGCCCATGGCCACGACGTGCTGGTGGAAACGCAAGCCGGCGGCGGCGTCGGCTTCACGGATGCGGATTACGAGGCCGCCGGCGCGTCCATCGCGGCGACGGCTGAGGACGTGTTCGCCCGGGCGGAGATGATCGTCAAGGTCAAGGAGCCCCAGGCGGTCGAACGCAAGATGCTGCAGCCCGGACAGATCCTCTACACCTACCTGCATCTGGCGCCCGACCCGGAACAGACCGCGGATCTGGTGGACAGCGGCGCGGTGTGCATCGCCTATGAGACGGTGACCGACCGGCTCGGCCGCCTGCCGCTGCTGGCGCCCATGTCCGAAGTTGCCGGCCGTATGTCGATCCAGGTCGGCGCCGCCTGCCTGCAGAAATCCGAAGGCGGCCGCGGCGTGCTCCTGGGCGGCGTGCCCGGTGTGCCGCCGTCGGACGTTGTCAT
>JBPCWF010000019.1:0-7503 GCA_051009775.1 Hyphomicrobiales bacterium
GGTCAATCCGATCCCGGTATCGGCCTGCCGCGCCATGGGCGCACGCGTGGTGATCGCGGTCAACCTGAACACGGATTCCTTCGGCATCGGAACCGTGATCCAGGCGCCGACATCGAACGGCGCCGCCGCGCACGAACTCGAAGAGGCGGACACGGCGGATGAGGCCCGCACGGCCTTCCTGCATCAGTTGTTCGGGGACTCGAAGGGCCCGGGCATCACCACGGTGCTGGTCGCCGCCTTCAACATTTCACAGGATCGCCTGGCGCGCTCGAGGCTGGCCGGAGATCCTCCGGACATTCTGATTGCGCCCAAGTCTCCGAATGTCGGCCTGTTCGACTTCGACAAGGCAGCCGACAGCATCGATGCCGGCTGGGAAGCCGCCGACAAGGCACTGCCTGAAATCGAGCTTGCCGTGGAGTCTCTCAGAACGCCTGGCTGACGTCGCGAACGTCGCGCTCAGCCCGACGCGATGTAGCCGCGCATCGCTTCGACTTCCATTTCCTGCTCCGCGATCCTCTGCTTGACCACATCGCCGATCGAAATGATGCCGACCAGGCGCTCGCCCTCCAGCACCGGCAGGTGCCGGAACCGTCCTTCCGTCATCCGCGTCATCAGCTCGGCGACGGTGTCCTGCTTGGAACAGGTGACGACGTTCTTGGTCATGAACGACTTCACCGCCGCCTCAAGGGCGCGGTCGCCGTTCTCGGCAATCGCCCGAACGATATCGCGTTCGGAAATAATCCCGCACACCCGGTCACGGTCATCGGTCACCACCACCGCGCCGATATTCTGACTTGCCAGCGTTTGAACCGTTTCGCGCAAGGACTCGTCGGGATTCATCGTTACTATATCTTCCCCCTTATCGCGGAGAATACCAGCAACGTTCATGCTTACCTCCTCACTCTATTGCGTTTCCACTGTCGGCCGCAGAGCCATATGATGGTGTATTCGGGGTCTCCATGGCAAGGTCCGCCTACGGAAAAGGTAACCGTAAAACGTCAAGAGGACGGGATTGCGGCGCTTTTACAGCGGTTTGAGCGTCATTTTCCGTGCCCGGTCGAAAACACCGAACAGGATCAGGCCGGCCAGGAAGCCGCCCAGATGCGCTTCCCACGCGATGCGGTCGTCGACACCCGGAATCGCCTTGCTGCTGATCCCGAAGAACACGTTTAGCGCCATCCACACGGCGAGAAAGATCAGTGCGCGGGGATTGCGCATGACCTGCACGAGGCTTTCCGCGCGCAGATGGGCAGGATCCATGCGGCTTGCCTGGAAAAGGTTGGCCGGGCGCGCGAATATGAACCGGACCGCCCCGGCCATCTGCCCGGAGATCGCCGCCGATGCGCCGATCATCGGCACCATTTCTCCCCAGTAGAGATAGAGATGGAGAGCCGCCCCGGCAGCGGCGCACAGCAGGCTGAACAGGACGAATTGCGATGCGCCCATACGGCGCGCAACGACGCTGCCGAATGCCAGCATCCAGAAACTGTTGACCGCCAGGTGGAGCCAGTCCGCGTGCAGAAAGCTGTAGGTGACGAAGGTCCAGACCTCGGCGGCCGCGCCTCCGGGCAGCAATGCCGCCGCACCGCCCTCATAAGACAGATAGCGCGCCGGTATGAAGCCGAAGGTCAGAATCACCCGCAGATCCTCGATCCCGTTCAGATAACCTCGATAGAGATGTATCGCGACGAAGACGCCGATCATGGCGAGCACGACGGACGGGGCGTTTATCGCCTTTTGGGACGAAGTGGACTGTTCGGACATCTAATCCTTGATGTTCGGCGGTGCCGGCCTCTGTTTCGTCTGGCCGGGTCTAGAGCATTTTCGTGGCGCTGAACAGGGATTTGTGTGCATTTCCGCCCGGCGGCCCGCAACCGGACCGGTGCTGGCACGATACCTGCTGAGTAGTCACCGAAACACGGATTATTGATACGCAGGTGTATCAAATCTGGACGATCCGGCGCCCCTTCCCATCCCCTAGGGACATCGGATCGTCCAGGACAGCCCACAAAAGCAGCGACGCTGCCCAGCGCAACCGGACACATCGAGGCGTCGGCAGGATTAGGGACCATGAAGCACGCGAACACCAGAATGCTTTACGATTACTGGAACGGCCTGCGCGGTCCACGGCCGGCGCCGCTGCGCAGCGATCTCGATCCCAGAGAGCTGAAAGACCTGCTGCCTCAAACGTTTATTCTCCAGCGCGACAGCGACGAACGCTATGCGTTCCGCCTGGCGGGCACCGATATCTGCCGGATCTTCGGCCGCGAACTGCGCGACGAGAACTTTCTGGCCGATTGGCGCAAGAACGAGCGCGAAAGCCTGATATCGCTGTTTCAAAGCATAACAATCGATCACACCGCAGCGGTGCTCGGTGTGAATGCCTGCTTCGGCGACGACAAATCGTGCCTGATCGAGTATCTCCTGCTGCCGCTCAGACTGGACGGCACCAAGGAAACGCGCGTTCTCGGCTGCGCGTCTTTTATTGAGGAGCGTCCGCGCTTCGGCCAGTTGACCGTTACCGGCCAGGAGATCGTCAGCTTGCGTCTGGTCTGGCCCGACAATATGCCCCGTTTCATGGCGACCGCCGGCACGGCGAGCGAGCCCGAAAGCGGACACACCGGGCTCAAAGCCCCGCATGGCGCCGGTGAGCGCCGCGGACACCTTTGGGTGATCGAAGGCGGCGCGTCCTGACGCTGCGGTCATGGGCCGGGTTGGCCCATCGAGACGGCTGCAGGTTCCTCCTGGCCGTTAACCCGTCATTAAATGGCACAGCCCTATCCTAATCGCATAGGAATCCGTGGATTCCCTATGGGAGTCCTCGGTTTTTGGTCGCTGATACGGAACGGGTGCTTCGTTGTCACTGCTATCGCAAGTCATGGAACAACAGCCCACGAGATCGCTGGCTGAGATTATGTTCGGCCGTTACATGGTCTCGGACCGAAGCGAATATGTCACCCAGATCAGAGACCTGACCCCGGATCGCGCGTATTTTTCGTTCGACGTTCCGCCTGAACTTGGCGAACGCATCATTGCCTATATCGAGGAGATCGGCCGGGTCGAGGGCGAAGTCACCGACATCGACATCGATGCGTTTCTTGTGAAGTTCACCATTCCGAGCCACAAACGCGAAAAGATCGCCGCCAAGCTCAGCTGGCTGCAAAACCGCGACGAAGAAGGCTCTCTGGACCAGCGCGAGCACCTTCGATACGAGCCGAGCGAAGACAGCAGCACTATGCTGACCATGCCGGACGGTCGCAAATACGAATGCGAGATCCTCGACATTTCGCTGAGCGGCGCCGCCGTCAAGGCGTCCGTGCTGCCGAGCATCGGCACCCAGATCGTGCTCGGAAAAACGCCCGGCACCGTGGTGCGCGTTCACGAATGCGGCGTCGGCATCCGCTTTTCCCGGATGCTCGAGGAACCGGATCTGGAAAACCAGATCGCCTGATCCTGCCTTCCCGCGCCCGACCACTCCCGTATTAGAGCCAGCTTTTTGAGAACGAGCCCGGCCGTTTCGCCGGCCGCCGGCGCACGCCCGGTGTCATATTGTTTCAGCCCTCCTCTCCAACCTTGATTTCGTCCGTACGCCGTGAGTCACGGGAATGTATAGAATTTTAGTCATTCTCGAAACCAAGTAATAAGTAAATTGCTCCTTGATAAATCCAGAACAATATACTTAAAAACTTAGAGTATGATTTGACCTGATATAAAAACATGTATGCCATATTGCCCTCAATAAAGAGCAGGGGTAATACCGGTGAAAACAATAATCAAAACCGTGACCGTTGCATGCGGCCTTGCGGCAGGGATGGCACCAATCGCCCAGGCGGCAGAATGGCAAAGCCACACCGCCCGCACGGCTAAGGCGAGCATGCATCTGACCGTCTACGGTGAAACCCTGCCGCCCATCGGCTATGTGCAGTTCTGCAAAGCGCACGCAAAAGTTTGCCGCAAGGCCGGTGGCAAGACCAAACGCATGGTCATGACCGACCGCCGCTGGAAAGAACTGAGCAGGGTCAACAGCCTGGTCAACAACAAGATCCAGCCGGTCACCGACCAGGAACTCTATAATGTTCCCGAACACTGGGCATACCCGGAAGCTCAGGGCGACTGCGAAGACTACGTTCTGTTGAAGAAACACTATCTGGCCCAGCTGGGCTGGCCCAGAGAGGCGCTGTTGATCACTGTGGTTCTCGATCAGCAGAATGCCGGCCACGCGGTTCTCACCGTGGCGACGGACGTCGGAGACCTGGTGCTCGACAACCAGAACCCGAGCGTCCTGGCCTGGCAGGACACGCCCTACCGCTACATCAAGCGGCAGTCCCAGTCGCATCCGTCACGATGGGTGTCGCTGGATCCGAAACACGAGGCCAACCGGACCGTGACGTCCGGCAGGCTGATCACCAAGCGCTGACGCGCAAAACGAGTTTACCCAGACCCGGTCGACGTCCCCCTCCCCATCCCCTCGAACGACCGGGTCCCACGCCAGAACCGGCCCTGTCCCACCCAGGGCCGGTTCACCTTTTTGGGGGTGTCGCAAAAACCGGAACAGGTCAGTCGAGTTCCGTCAGCCCGTCGCGGTAGCGTTGCCAGTTCTCGACATAATGCGCCGCCGGCTCGCCGACCTTCGCCAGTTGCTCTTCGGAGAGCTCCCGCACCACCCGCCCGGGCACACCCATGACCAGCGAGCCGTCGGGGATCTCCTTGCCTTCCGGGATCAGCGCGTGCGCACCGATCAGACAGTTCCGGCCGATCTTCGCGCCGTTGAGCACGGTGGCGCCGATGCCGATCAGCGATCCGTCGCCGATCGTGCAGCCGTGGAGCATGACCATATGGCCGACTGTGCAGCCGCGGCCGATGGTGAGCGGAAATCCGGGATCGGTGTGCAGAACGCAGCCGTCCTGTACGTTGGAGCCCTCGCCGACCTCGATCGTCTCGTGATCGCCGCGCAGAACAGCGCCGAACCAGACACTGGCATTCCTGCGCAGAACAACGCGCCCCAGGACCGATGCGGTCGGCGCGATCCAGCACTCACCGTCTTCCGCCAGTTCGGGGCTAACGCCGCCCAGAGCGTAGCTCGTCATCGTCAGGCCATGCCGCCGGTTGTCGCAGAAACCACAAAGCTCAGGATAAACACACCCTGGAGAAAACTCCACGCCGCCGAAAGCACCGTGCTGATGGCCAGCCAGTGCCCGGGACGGTCCTCGAGCAGCCGTCCCCTGATGGCATTTCGCATGATCACGGCCGGTCCGGCCACGACCAGCGTGAGCACGCCGAGAATGGCCGCCGACCCGGACCTGTGCAGCAGCTCGAAAGCCACCGGTTTGCTGGTCAACAACTGATAGAGACTGCCGATCAGTCCTGCCGTAACGAACCCGACCGCAATCGTATACGCAAACACACCGAACACACCCATACCGACGCCGCTCCCGTTCTGCACTTGTCTGCATTGCCCATTTCGGGCAGCATGCGAATCACTTCCTGGTTGCAACGACCGTGCCGCTTCGCTGGCCCGTCGCAGCACATGCTTAGTGGGGGCAGTAAGGAAGTTTTAACCGTAAAAGACAAGCTCATCCCACAGTTAGCGTTAAGACCTGAACTGACACAGTCGGAAGCTGTTCCGATATGACACACTACGCAGAGCCATCGCTCGGCGAAGTTCCGGCCGACGATGTTGAACTGGATGAGCCCGGCCACCGGACAGGTGCCGCGCTGAAACGCACGGTTTTCGCCGTTGCGGCGGTTGTTCTCGGACTGGTCGCTCCGGTCACCATGATGGTCGGCTACGGCGCGGATCCGCTGTACTGGTCGAGAGCGAATGCCGGCGTCGCGACCAGGGTGTTCCCGGTCAATTTCGCCGGTCAGGCCTTTGTGATCTCAGGTGAGAACGTGCGCCGGATCGAACGTGACGACACCGGCGCCGTGGTGCAGATCGAACTGGCCATGTCCTGGCCGCAGCCCGGTCTGGCCCTTCTTGCCTCCACGGACGGGGCCGTGGGGCCCCTCAGTCTGCGCGAAGCCATCTTCATCACGCTGAAGCGCCGGGCGAACGTCATGGCGGCGGGCGCCAGGCTGAACGGGATTTATCCCTATTATTTCGAAGCCGGACCGGCCGACGCCGATCACGGACTGAAGGTCTACCGGTTCCGGCCCACATCGCCTTATGGCGGCCAGGAACTGTTTGTCGGCGCGCTGAACGATGCCTGGATCACCATGCGCTGCGAAGTCGGCGACAGTGACATGATGCCTGCCATGTGCCGCCGGGAAATGACTGCCTGGGACGGCGTTACCGTGGCATACCGCTTTCACCGCTCTCATCTCGGCAAGTGGAAGGCGCTGGACGAAGCGGTGCGGATGTTCCTGGCGGAAGTCGGGCAGGAGCAATAGAATACACGACGGTCAGGTGACCGGAGCGGATCAGTCCTGCAGGTCGAACTCCAGGATCGCCATCTGGAAATTATACGACAGGTCGTCGTCGTCATCGTCGCGGAACAGGATGCCGATGAACTCGTCGGCGATATAGACCTCGGCCGAATCGTCTTTTTGCGGCCGCTGGCGCACCTCGATCGTCGGCAGTTGGAACAGCGATCTGAGATATTTCTCGAGCTTTACGATTTCCTGCGGCTGCACGCGCCCCGTCCTCCCTCAGCTTCGCCGGCCAAATCGGATGCCATTGCGTCCGCCAGCGCGACACGATCCGTAAGAGCCGCACATAAGCACTGATTCTGCGGGATTTAAAGGGCTATTTCTCCGCGTCCTTGTCATCCACGGACAATGTATGGTCCATCTTGCGCGCAGGCTCGTCACACCCTGCGAAACCGACCACCTTGGCCGGAACGCCGGCCACCGTGCGGTTCGGCGGAACATCGTGAAGCACCACGCTGCCGGACGCCACGCGGGCGCACTCGCCGATCTCGATATTGCCCAGAACCTTGGCGCCTGCACCCAGCAGCACGCCACGGCGCACCTTGGGATGGCGGTCGCCATGGGCCTTGCCGGTGCCGCCGAGCGTCACGCTGTGCAGCAGCGAGCAATCGTCGCCGACCGACGCCGTCTCGCCGATCACGATATTGTGGGCGTGATCGATCATGATGCCTTTGCCGATATGCGCGGCGGGGTGGATATCGACCGAGAAGATCTGGGACGAGCGGCTCTGCAGGTAGAACGCGAAGTCCTTGCGGCCCATGAGCCACAGGCGGTGCGCCATGCGGTGGATCTGAACCGCCTGATAGCCCTTGAAGTAGAGCAAGGGCTCGATATAGCGGAAGCAGGCGGGATCGCGGTCGAACACGGCAACGATATCGGCACGGGTCGCATCGGCGATCTCCGGCTCAGCTTCGAGCGCATCCTGGAACGCCTGGACGATCAGTTCACCGCAGACATCCGCGTGGTCGAGCCGCTGCGCCAGGCGGTGGCACAGGGCGTCCTCAAACGAATCGTGATTGAGCACGGTGGCGAAGATAAAGCCGCCGAGGCTCGGATCGTTACGGGCGATGTCTT
>JBPCWF010000020.1:0-2756 GCA_051009775.1 Hyphomicrobiales bacterium
GCCCAGTGGTAACAGGTGCTTTCGTAAGCGCCGAGCAGCAGCCCCATGCCTTCCTGGCGCATGTACCAGCCGGCTTCTGAGTCGGTTGCCGTCGGCACTTCACCGTCGAACGCTTCGATCTCGGGAACCGCCTCGGTCACCAGGTAGTGGTGCTCGACCGGCATCAGAGGCAGTGTCGCGCCTGCAAGGGCCGCGACCTCGCGCGCCCAAAGGCCCGCCGCATTGACCACGACCTGCGCGCGGATCGTGCCCTCGGTGGTCACCACGTCCCATTCGCCGTTCGGCAGCGGGTTGGTTTCGATCACCGGGGCGTGGCGGTAAACCGTGGCGCCCATCTTTCGTGCGGCGATGGCGAATGCGTTGGTGGCGCTCGCCGGGTCGACATGGCCCTTGAGCGGTTCCCAGAGCACGGCCTCCAGTTTGTCCGTGTTGAGGACGGGCGAACGGTTGCGCGCCTCGTCCAGCGAGATGAACTCCGCCTCGATGCCGTTACGCCGGCCCCGGCTGCAGGCAAGCTTGAGGGCGGTCACCTGCTCTTTCGAGCGGGCGAGATGGAAGCCGCCGGTCAGATGGAACCCAACCGGCTGCTCGCTCTCCTTCTCGATCTCCGGATAGAGCTCGATGGTGTACTTCTGAAGCGCGGCCACATTCGACGGCGAGGTCAGTGCGAAGAGCCCGCCGGCCGCGTGCCACGAGGAGCCGGAGGTCAGTTCCTTGCGCTCGATAAGAACGCTGTCGGTCCAGCCCATCCTGGCCAGATGATAGAGGACGCTGCACCCGGTCACCCCGCCGCCGATCACCACCACCTGGGCATGAGACTTCATCCCGCGCTCCGCCTTGTCCGTTTTGACATTACGGTCCGGTCTACAGAGCCGGCGCTCACGGCGACAACTGAAATTAATTGGGTGTTCGCGGAGGTAAGCGCCGCCGGGGTCACGCCACCGCCAGCTTCGGCCAGATACCGCACCAGCCCTTGGCCGCGAGCCGCCGGTCGAACGCATCGCGTTTGCCGGTGAAGGCGGGTGTCGGGCGCAGGATCAGGTTGACGAGATCGTCCAGACCGAACGGCGCCAGAATGTGGATCGCGCCCCCATTGTCGCTGCGCGCGGCGACGGCGGTTGCAGTCTCGACCCAATGGGCGAGCGCATCCGCCGTGTCGGCATAGGGCGGATCGCCGTTGCGGATATGCATGCGCGCCTGATTGCGCACCGACCAGGGCACGCCCGGCATGACGCCGGCGAGCCGTTGCTCCAGGGCGGTCTCATGGCGGCGTTCGGTCACGGAGCGGTCGAAATAGACCACATCGACATCGTTGAGCGGGGTGAAGCGCTCGCGCCCGTGCAGCACGTCCCACGCCTTGTTGCGCACGAACCCTGCGCCGATCCAGCCGTCGGGCAGGTCCATGTCCCGCACCGCATTGAGGCAGTCAACGGCGAGCGTGTCGCCGCGCAGGATGTCGATCAGCCAGCGCTCGGGATCTCCGATCCGCACTCACCGTGCCTTGAGCCGCCGCTTGAGACGGACGATGCGGTTGTAGGACTGGGCAATGCGCTTGCGGGATATGTCGCCGCGCTTGACCGCCGCTTCGACGACCTGGATGAACCTGTCGGGAAAATTGTGCTTGGTCGGCGCCGCGGTCTGCGAGAACAGGAGGATGTCGTTGCCGGCCCGGATCGCCCTGATGATGGCGTCGTTCTTCTTGTAGAGCTTGCGCACCGCCGCCATCTCCAGGTCGTCCGTGATGACGACCCCGCCATAGTTCAGCTCGCCGCGCAGCTTTCCGTTGATCGCCTTGCGCGACAGGGTGGCCGGCGTGGTGCCGCGATCGGACAGGGCCCGATGGTAGAGATGGCCGACCATAACCATGTCGACCGAGTTGGCCTTGATCAGCCCGGCATAGGGCACGAGCTCCACCGCCTTCCAGGTGGTTGAGATGTCGACCAGGCCGTTATGGCTGTCCTTGGTGCTCGAGCCGTGGCCGGGAAAGTGCTTGAGCACGGTGAGCACGCCGGACCTGTGATGCGCCTTGATGAAGGCCCTGGCGTAGGTCTCCACCGTCTTCGGGTTGCTGCCGTAGCTGCGCTTGTGCACGGCGATCACCGGATTCCTCGGGTTGACGTCGACATCGACGACGGGTGCAAAATTCAGGTTGAAGCCGGTGTCACGCAACTGGGCGGCGAGCCGGCCATAGGCGCGCGTCGCCGCGCCGACATCCTTGCCCCTGGCGATGGCCTGTGCGCTCTGGGTCGATGTGAAGCCCTGGGCCGACTTCAGCCGCTGGACCCGGCCGCCTTCCTGATCGACCGAGACGAATGGCGGCATCTTGGCGTTGGCGGAGAGAAAATAGCGCGTGAGCTTCTTGACCTGGCTCTTGCTCTTGATGTTGCGCCCCATGAAGAAAACGCCGCCGACCTTGCCCTTCGCCACCTGACCGCGCACCGTCTTGACCCAAGCCTGCTGCGGCCTGGTGCCGCCGAAGCCGACCATCAGCATCTGGCCGATCATGGCGCGCAGTGAAGCATTGTCGCTCTGGGCGATGGCGCGATCGGAGCCCAGAGCAATCGTGGCGGCGGTGAGCAAGGGGAGAAGGAGTGCAGGATGTGTACGCAATATGACCTCACATCGGTTCGGCCGGAACACAATCCGGACCATGGACAGGGACTATACAGGGCCGCGGAAAAACGGCGGTTATAGGTATCGTGGACCTTTGCACGTGTAAATGACAGACTGGCGCACGAGACGGATCGGCTCATCAC
>JBPCWF010000021.1:0-3698 GCA_051009775.1 Hyphomicrobiales bacterium
GCCAACTCGACCCGCAGCAATGTGCGGGTCGCCGGATTCATGGTGGTCTCTTTCAGCTGAGCGGGCAGCATTTCGCCAAGGCCCTTGAAGCGCGATACTTCGACCTTGCCGCGGCCGGAGAACTCGGACTCCATCAGCTCGTCCTTGTGCGCGTCGTCGCGGGCATAGAGCGTCTTGCCGCCCTGGGCTATGCGATAGAGCGGCGGGACCGCCAGAAAGAGATGCCCCTCGTCGATCAGCTGCTGCATTTCGCGGAAGAAGAAGGTGATCAAGAGCGAGGCGATATGGGCGCCGTCGACATCCGCGTCGGTCATGATGATGACCTTCTCATAGCGCAGGTCGCCGTCGCGGTACTGCGTGCGGGTGCCGCAGCCGAGCGCCTGGATGATGTCGGCGATCTGCTGGTTCTGGGCGACCTTGGTGCTGCCGGCGGAGGCGACATTGAGGATCTTGCCCCGTAGCGGCAGCACGGCCTGGGTCTTGCGGTTACGGCCCTGTTTGGCCGAACCGCCGGCCGAGTCGCCCTCGACGATGAACAGTTCAGAGCCCGCCGCCTGGTTCTGCGAGCAGTCGGCGAGCTTGCCGGGGAGCCTGAGCTTGCGCACCGCGGTCTTGCGGTTGACTTCGCGTTCCTGGCGCCGGCGCAGCCGGTCCTCGGCGCGGTCGACAACCCATTCCAGGAGCTTGTCGGCCTGGCGCGGATGGCCGGTGAGCCAGTGGTCGAAATGGTCCCGAAGCGCGCTCTCGACGATGCGCGAGGCGTCCGACGAAGCGAGCTTCTCCTTGGTCTGACCCTGGAATTCGGGCTCGCGGATGAACACCGACAGCATGACGCCGGCAGACGCCAGCACATCGTCGGCGGTGACGATCTGGGCGCGCTTGTTGCCTGACAGCTCGCCATAGGCCTTGAGGCCGCGCGACAGGGCCATCCGCAGGCCGCTTTCATGGGTGCCACCCTCGATGGTTGGCACGGTGTTGCAGTAGGAGTTGACGAAGCCGTCCTTGCCGCCGAACCAGGCGATCGCCCACTCGACCGTGCCATGGCCGCCGGGCTTGGTCGCCTTGCCGGAAAAGATGTTGTCGGTGACCCGGTCATAGCCTTCGATCGAGGCCTCCAGATAGTCCTTGAGACCGCCCGGGAAATGCAGGGTGGCCTTGGGCGGCGTGGCGTCGTTGTCGGCAAGATGCGCGGTGTCGCAGGCCCAGCGGATCTCGACGCCGCCGAACAGATAGGCCTTGGAGCGCGCCATCGTGTAAAGCCGGGCCGGCTTGAAATGTACGCCTTTGCCGAAGATTTCGGGATCCGGCTTGAACCGCACGCGCGTGCCGCGGCGGTTGTGCACCTTGCCGAGCTTTTCCAGGCCGCCGGTCGGAGTGCCGCGGCTGTAGCACTGGCGGTAGAGCTGCTGGCCGCGCGCGACCTCGACCTCGAGCATCTCGGACAGGGCGTTGACCACCGAGACGCCGACGCCGTGCAACCCGCCGGAGGTCTCGTAGACCTTGGAATCGAATTTGCCGCCGGCATGAAGCGTGGTCATGATGACCTCGAGCGCCGTCTTGCTCTTAATCTTGGGATGTGGATCGATCGGGATGCCGCGGCCGTTGTCGGACACGCTCAGCCATCCATCCGCGTCGTACTCGACCTCGATGAAGCTGGCATGGCCGGCGACCGCTTCGTCCATGGAGTTGTCGATCACTTCGGCGAAGAGATGATGCAGCGCCTTCTCGTCGGTGCCGCCGATATACATGCCCGGCCTGCGGCGGACCGGCTCGAGACCTTCGAGGACCTCGATGTCGGCGGCCGTATAGCCGTCTTCCTCGGTGCCGCCGCGCGTGCCGCGCTTGGTGACGCGCTTCTTGGCAGCGTCCGGGGCAACCTCGGCTTCGAGCTTGTCGAACAGATCGTGCACCTTGGCCATGCAATTCCTCAAGACCTGATGTCGGCCGCAAAATGGGTAGAAAATTGGGGCGAATCAATGGTGAGTATGCCACCGGCGCAACGCCTGCGCGAGAGGGCCAATTGACTCATGCACAGGCCCGGCAGGTGGACAAGCCGCGCCCAGCCCGGGCATGCTTACGCTACAAAACGTCCGGAGGGAAGTGCCCCGATGCCTGTCCTAAAACCGTTTGCCGCCGTAGTGTTCGCCGTGCTCGTTATGTCCGCCGCCCTTGCCGGCGAGCGCCCGCTCACCGGTGATGAGATCCGCGCCGCGCTTAGCGGCAATACGGTCGAGGGCGTTCAGGACGGTGCCGACTGGAAGCAGTATTTCGACCGCAACGGCCAGACCACTTATGTCTCCGGCGGCCGGGCGTCGCCCGGGCGCTGGGCCGTGCGCGGCGATAGATACTGTTCGCAATGGCCGCCGTCTGAGCGCTGGGACTGCTATCGGATGACGGGCGAGGGGGATCGCATGACCTTCGTGCCCGCGGGCGGCGGGGCGAACTGGCCGGCCAAGGTGAAGAAAGGTAACCGGTTGTAGGCATCGGCCCCAATCAAAACACCGGCCCCGGGCATCTTTCAGCTCGCGGGGCCTTGTGTTTGGGTCTTACCCAGCCTGATATCTATATCAGGTGTTGTTCAGTCTTCCATTCGTCAATCGTTCAAGTTCGGTGAGTGCGTAGACACACCACAAACATCAACGATGCAACGAAATCGTTCTCTGACTAGAGAATAAATTGTCGGATCTGTCGCTCTTGGCTGGTTACGCCAGGTTAATGGCCCAAGGGCGACCCGAATACTTTCGGTGGGATCATTTTCTTAGACCTCCCATTCTCCTCATAACGGTATCCTGACGCAAGAATACGGCGCCGTCAAATCAAACGTTGCTCTGTGGACAAATGAACGGGCGGATGAGCGTAACGGGCAGTACACCCAACGGGCAGCCCATGGTATACCATACGCCATCGACAAAAAATGGATGAGGGAGAGGCTCGATGGCGGTCGAGACACCAATCTGCGATTTTGGCTGGAAAGCATCGGAATTCACCCTGCCGGCGACGGACGGAAAGACCTACGGCCTGAACGAACTGCGCGGGCCGAACGGCACCCTGGTCATGTTCATCTGCAACCATTGTCCGTTCGTAAAGTCGGTGCTTGAGCGCATCATCCGCGATGCGGTGGATCTTCAGTCCCACGGCGTTGCGTCGGTTGCGATCTGTTCGAACGATGCCGCCCACTATCCCGACGACTCGTTCGACAACATGAAGCGGGTGGCCGAGGAGCGGGGCTTTCCGTTTCCCTATCTGCATGACGAAAGCCAGGCGGTGGCGCGCGCCTATGATGCGGTGTGCACGCCGGATTTCTTCGGCTTCGACAAAGATCTCGGGCTGCAGTATCGCGGCCGGCTCGATGAGTCGCGCATGACGCCGGTGCCCAACGCGGCGCGTGAACTCTACGACGCCATGGTCACGGTCGCGGCGACCGGGCGGGGGCCTGAGCACCAGATCGCCTCCATGGGCTGCTCGATCAAGTGGACGGCCGCCTGATCTTCAATTCCGTTGATTGCTGAAATCAACAGGTTTCGTTGGCGGCGGCCGAACTCCGCATGGTAGAGCGTTGCGCGTCCAATCCAAGCGAGGCGAGGCGCATGAAACTGTCCGACTACACCACACTGACCTTCGACTGCTACGGCACGCTGATCGACTGGGAGAGCGGCATTCACAGCGCTCTGGCGCCGTGGCTGGATAAACACGGGATC
>JBPCWF010000022.1:0-2650 GCA_051009775.1 Hyphomicrobiales bacterium
ATCCAGTAGTCGCGCAGGCGCCGGCCGATGCAGAGCTGATTACAGCTGATGCACGGCCTGATGTCGGTTGCGCGGCCTTCCCGCGCCTTGTTGGCCAGATGGGGGTCCGCGATCTGGCCGCGCACGATGCTGACCAGGTCGGCCTTGCCTTCGCTCAGCACGGCTTCCGCGTTGGCGGGCGTCTTGACGCGGGCCTCGACCGTGATCAGGGCATTTCTAACCGCCTGCTTGTAGCGTTCCGCATCGGAGGTGCCGAGGAACATGCCGTAATGCATGCTCGGCACGATCTTGGAGAACTGGTTGAGATAGCTGCCCGTGCCGCTTGAGAAATAATCGACCAGACCGCGCTGGTCGAGGACGCCCAGGATCTCCTGCTTGTCCGCGATCGAGAGGCCGCCCGGATAGGGTTCCGCGCCGGAGACGGTCATGCCGACGATGAAGTCGTCGCCCGCCATCTTGCGGATGCGCTCGCAGATCTCGACGGAAAAGCGCAGCCGGTTGTCCAGACTGCCACCCCATTTGTCGTCGCGCGTGTTGGTGATCGGCGACCAGAACTGGTCGACCAGACAATTATAGCCGACGAAGATGTCGACCCCGTCGAAGCCCGCGTCCCGGGCGCGCCGGGCGGCCTCGACGAAAGCGTCGATCAGTTCCTCGACCTCCGCGCCGGTCATGGCGTGGCTGCCCCAGGGATCGTGGAACGACGGCACGCCAGACGGCGACCAGTAGGCGTCCCAGGAGTTCTCCTGATCGCCATGGCCGCCGACATGATAGAGCTGGTGCACCATGACGGTTCCATGGTCGTGGCACTCGTCGGTGATGCGCCGGAAATGAGGGATCACCGCATCGTCTTCATGCAGGAAGTTGCCGCGGGTCAGCACCGCGGTGCGATGGACCGGGATCGGCTCGACCACGATCATCGCGGCGCCGCCCCTTGCGCGTTCGCGGTAATAGCCGAAATGCCGGTCGCCCGGCAGGCTGTCCTCGCTCATGTTGGGCGTGTGGGCGCCGAACACGATGCGGTTCTTCAGTTCCTTGTGCCGGAGCCTGACCGGTGAGAACAGCGTTGGATAGTCCTTCGACATCATCCCCTCCTCGAGACGCGCAGCCTATCAGGCCTCCGCCCGGGCGCGCCACAATTCCCAGGCAAATTTGGCGCGTACGCCAATGTCCAGGAAGGGCCTCGGCGGCAGCTTGTCCGGTGCGCCGAGCGATTCCATGTCGGCGATCATCGGGTTGTCCGTGCCCGTTGCCATGTCGGCTGCGAGCCTGCCGCCGATGGTGCCCTTGGTGACGCCGACCGCGTTCTGGCACACCGCCGCATAGACATTGGGCGCGACCCGGCCGAAGCCCGGCGACCCGTTGCGCGACAGACAGATGAAACCGGTCCAGGTGTGCTCCATGGTGACCTCGGGAAGCATGGGGAAGCGCTCGTGAAACAGGCGCTGGTGGTTGCGGCGCAGCACCGCACGCCTGGCGTCCGTTTCCCGAAAGTCCGGTTTGAAATAGATGTCCTGACGGATCAGGATCCGATGGTCCCGCGTGCGGCGCATGGTGATGCCGGCAAACGCATTCGCGGGCGTCAGGCCCCAGTCCTCGACGCCGCCCAGAGCGTTGCGCTCCGCTTCGGTCAGCGGCCTGGTGAGACTTGCATTGGCGGCGAAGACCAGAAGCTTTCTCTTGTAGAAGCCGAATTGCTCGGCAAAGCCGTTGACCGCGATGATCATTTTGGGCGCAGTGACCGAGCCGCCGGGTGTGGTGAGTTGAACGCCGTTGCGATAGTCGACCGTGGTCACCGGCGTGTGCTCGTGGACGGTGACGTTGCCCGGCATGGCGTCGCACAGGCCACGGGTCAGCGCTGCCGGGTTCATCAGGACGCAGCCCGGAGTATAAACGGCGGCGCGGAAATGCGGCGTGCCAAGCTCCGAGCGCAGGTCGTCCCGATCCACCCAGCGGTAGGTCTCGCCCAGAGCGTCGAGCTCCCTGGCGAATGGCTCCAGGATCTCTTGGCAGCCCTTTTCCGACACCGCGGCGTGATACTTGCCGCGTCGCGCCCAGTCGCACGCGATCGAATTCTGCCCCACCATATCTTCCAAGTGATCGATCGCAGCACGAACCAACCGCATATAGGTGTGCGACGCCTCAAGCTCTTCCATGGACGAGCCGACATTATGCGGCAGGTCGATGGCGAAGCACGAGTTGCGGCCCGAGGCGCCCTCGCCGGCTTCCTGGGCTTCGAGCAGAACAATCTTGTCGTTTGGCCGGATCTCGGCCAAACGGCGGGCGGCGCCGAGCCCGGCATAGCCCGCGCCGACCACAACCCAGTCGGCCTTGATATCGCCATCCAATGCGGCGTGCGGGGTGCGGTCGGGAAGGATGCGGCTCCAGCCGTTGGTCTTGTCGTCCCGCGGCAGAACGGAAATCTTCTCCATCTCTTCGCTCCTCTCAGCCGCTCAGAACGGTCGGGCTTCCGCTGGCGGGATGTATCGCATAGGCGACGATACAGTCTTCCGCCTCATAGGTCAGGGACGTGCCGGCCGGCAGCCAGACACTGTCATGAGGACCGACCACCATCACGCCGTCCTCCGTGCGCACGGTCAACTGGCCGGACAGCACGATGAGCACCTCATCATAGGTCACCGTCCAGTCC
>JBPCWF010000023.1:0-2909 GCA_051009775.1 Hyphomicrobiales bacterium
AGGCCGCGCGGGCGCACGTTCATGGCCAGAATGATCAGGGCGCCGAACAGCAGGTTGCGCCAGTCGCCGAGGAAGCGCAGGCCTTCGACCAGCACGCCCTGAATGAAGAGCACGGCGAGCAGCGTGCCGAACACAGAGGTCAGCCCGCCCAGGATCGGATAGGCGATGGCGAAGGTGGCAAGCACCACGCCGAAGTTCAGATGCTCGATATGGGTCGTGTAGTGCGCGTAGATGGCGCCGCCCATGCCGGCGATGAACCCGCCGACCGCAAAGGCCGTCACCTTGGTCGCGGTCAGGTTGATGCCGACCGATTGCGCAGCCAGTTCGTCCTCGCCGACGGCGCGCAGCACCGCGCCCGCGCGCGACCGGTCCATCCACCACAGGCCGGCCATGACCAGTGCGACCACAACCCAGATGAACAGCGCGACCTCGCCGGTGGTCCAGCCGTTTTCGGGGAAGAACCTGATTTGCTTGAAACCCTCGCCGCCGAGCGGGCCGACCTGGACCTCACCTTTGGCGATCTGATAATCGAAATTGAACCAGAACAGACGAATGAATTCACCGAAGGCAATCGTTGCGACCACCAGCATGAGCCCTTTGACCCTGAGCGCCGGAAAGCCGACGAGGCCGGCGACAACGCCTGCGATGACACCACCGATCAGCATGGCGGGCACAAGATGCCACCCCGCCAGCACCGTCAGCATGCCGGCAACATAGGCGCCGATGGCGAAGAACCCGGCCTGGGCCATGGTGACCTGGCCAGTCAGCAGCACGATATAGGCCGAGAGCCCGAGAATGGTGTGCACGCCGATCAGCTGGAGAAGGCCGAGCCAGAAATCCATCGCCCCCTCCCTCAGTCGCGCGCGATGGATTTGGAGAAGATGCCGCCGGGCCGGAACGTCAGGAACACGAACAGCAGCAGCATGACATACATGTCGCGCTCGGTGACCCCTCTGAGCGCCTGGAAGAAATTCTCGAACATGCCGACCAGCAGCCCGGCGATGATCGCGCCGGGAATACTGCCGAGCCCTCCGATCACGGTAACGATCAGGCCCTTGACCGTGACCGGCAAGGTCAGCAGCGGTGACAGCACGCCGACCGATGCGCCGATCATCGCGCCGGCAAGGCCGCCCAGAACACCGGTGATGACGAAGGTCACGGCATTGGTGTTCTCGACCGAGATGCCGCAAAGTTGCGCCGCAACCGGCTGTTGCGCCACGGCCCGCGTGGCGATCCCGAGCTTGGTGCGGTAGAGCACATAGAGCAGCACCACGGTGGCGACGATCGACAGGAAGAAGATGAAAAGCAGATCGCCGCGGATGCCGTAGAACTCGCCGATCTCGAAATAGACATCGTCGAACAGAGCCGGATAGGGCTGCGGCATGCCGTCCGTCTCATGCACGATGATCTCGTCGATCAGGATCAGGGCGCCGACGGTCGCAAGCAGGCTGGCCAGCGGATTGGCCACCGGCACGAACTTGAAGCAACACAGATAGACCAGGTAACCGACCAGCCCGGACCCGAGGGCAGCCACCAGAAAGGTCAGGACCGCAGGCATCGGCAGCATGGTGCCGACCGCCCAGCTGATATAGGCGCCGGCGATCGAGGTCGCGGCGTAGGACAGATTGATCTTGTGCATGACGCCGAAGATCATCGTGAAGCCGATGCCGATCAGGGCATAGGTCGCCCCGAACAGGATCCCGTCCGTGATCGACTGCACGAAGTCGGCAAAGTCCATTGGTCCGCCCCTAAGCCGCGCCGCAAGTCATGGTGGAAGGTTGTCGGGCAGGCCCCCGTGGAGCCTGCCCGATGCCGTGTCGGGTTACGATCCGGGCTTGTGCAGCACCGCCCATGTGCCGTCCTTGGCATGCACATAGACGTAGGGCTTGGTCGCCTCGCCTTCCGGCGTGCGCATGATTTCACCCAGAAGGCCGGGCGTCGACTTCAGGTCGGCCAGGCCATCGCGGATGGCGCGGCGGTCGGCCTGCACCGTATCGGGTTTCGCCATGACACCCTTGGCCTCGATCACGTCCTTGAGAACCATCATGATTTCCCAGGCCGCGGCCGAATGCAGGTCGGCGCTGCCGCCCTTGGCAGCCGCGGCGTCGGCCGCCGCCTTGGCATCCGGCGTGACCGGCGCAAAGCTCGTCGGAATGATGATGCCTTCAGCCTGCTTGGCACAGCCTTGCAGGGTTTCCAGGCTCGACGAACTGGTCAGGCCGATCAGCAGTTTGGGCTTCACGCCCTGGCGTTTCATTTCCTTCAGAACGCCGCAGGTGGTGAAGGGATGCGCGGAAATGGCGATGACGTCGGCCTTGGCCTTCTTCATCTCGCGCACCTGGGTCGAGAAGTTGGTGTCGTTCAGGAGCCACTTGGACTCGCCGACCACGTCCAGCCCGGCCTCGGCCGAGCGCGTCTTCATCACCTTGTACCAGGTGAAACGCGAATGGGCGAAGTCCTCCTCGACGCCGCCATAAATGGTCGTGAGCTCCGCGGTCTGGCCTGGCAGCCACTCGAACATCGGCGTGTACAGGACGCGGGAATTCGGGACGGTGCGGAACGCCCATTGCGAGATCTTCGCGAGACCGCCCTTGATCGCCGTATCGGTGAAGATCGGCATCTGCAGGCCGGAATCGCTGGCGTCGTCGACGGTTTTCTGAAGGATGCCGAACAGCGGTTCAGCGACGTTCGAACAAGTCGGCCCGACCGCCACCACGGCGTCGGTCGATCCGATCCTGCGCAGGACGGAAATGCCTTCCTCCGCATTGCAGCGGTCGTCGTCGAACGTGACCTTGATCATGCCTGTGGTGCCGTCGCCGAGCTTGACGCCACCATTCTTGTTGATGTGCTCGGCGGCCGCGCGCATGACGGCCTCGGTGTTGACGCCGAAGGAGCGCACGACACCCGAT
>JBPCWF010000024.1:0-3883 GCA_051009775.1 Hyphomicrobiales bacterium
CGCGGTTTTGGATTTCCTGGGATGGATCGGGCGTGGGAAGTGGGTAGAACAGGCGCGCGGGTTCGCGCAGGTTTGAAAACGCCAGCGGCGCCGCAGGAACGCGGCGCCGCTGAGCCGAACGATGATTGTCCGCCTACGCCTTGTTGTAGGAGTAGAGGAAGCGTGCGGCGGTAAAGGTGGTTTCCGACAGGCTGGTCCAGGCCACCGCATCGGTACGGTACTTGGTGATGTTCTCCAGCACACGGCGGCTCAGCGTATCTCTTGATGCGAGATCGTTGATCACCTTGGTGGACAGGGTGCTGAAGCCGGCCAGCACGTCGTCGGGGAACTGTTTGAGAATGACGCCGTGCTTGCTGACGAGGGTCTTCAGCGCATCGTTGTTACGCGCCACGAACTCGCTGAGCACCAGCTGGTTGACCGCGATGTTGGCCGCCTCGACGACCGTCTTCATGTCGCTCGGCAGCTTTTCCCATTCCCTGAGGTTGATGAAGTTGTCGAGCGTCGTGCCCGGCTCGTGCCAGCCCGGATAGTAATAGTACCGCGCTTTCTTGTAGAGACCGAAGGCCAGGTCGTTATAGGGGCCGACCCACTCGGTCGCATCGATCTGGCCGGATTCCAGCGCGCCGAGGATTTCCGCGCCGGGCAGGTTGATGGTCTCCGCGCCGGCCGCCTGGATCACCTCGCCGCCAAGCCCTGGGATCCGCATCTTGAGACCGCGATAGTCTTCCAGGCTGTTGATTTCCTTATTGAACCAGCCGCCCATCTGGACACCGGTATTGCCGGAGATGAAATATTTGCAGCCGAGTTCCGCATACATCTGATCGGCGAGCTGTTGGCCGCCGCCATACTGGATCCAGCCGTTCTGCTCCTGTGCCGTCATGCCATAGGGATAGGCGGACAGGAATGCCACTGCGGGTATTTTCTTGCGCCAGTAATAGGGCGTGCCGTGCCCCATCTCGACATCGCCGGACGCCACCGCATCGAGGGAATCGAACGGCTTGACCAGCTGCCCGCCGCCGAAGACCTCGATCTTCAGCCTCCCCTCCGATCCCTTCTCGAGGAGTTTGGTGAGAAGTTCGGCACCGGTGCCGAGCCCCGGAAAGTTCTTGGGCCATGTCGTCACCATGCGCCATTGCCGCAGCCCCTGCGAAATGGCCGGCGCCGGAAACGTGCCGGTTGCGGCGCCCGCGGCCCCGACGACGGCTGCATTTTTTAGGAAAGTTCGGCGTTTCATATTGGTCGTATCCTTAGTTTACGCTGAAGCAACACACCTTCCGTGAGTCCGTTTGCACCTCGCGCCACAACGTAATACACAAGTGGCTGTGCCCGGTGCACGGCGGAAAGGGAGTTATAGTTCGATCCATGGCGCGCAGGCCTGTCACAGACCCGATCCATCGCCGCAGTGATGCCCGTAATGATTTCAGAATAGCCCCCAACTCCTGCGTGTACGTCCGCCTGTGATCTGCGTCAGGCACCGCAAGAAGTAGCGACACCCATGAGAGTCACATGCTGCGAGAGGACTGCCTGGCTGAAAATCAACAGGCGAATGTCGTCTCCTTTAACCTTCTGCCCTAGCAAGGACAAAATTGTTTGCGCATGTTCACAAGCATAACACTCCCCAAATGTGGTGAGTTTTTGTTGAGAGGCGTTCGTAATGGCGACAAGAACTAAGAAACTGAGAGGATTGCTGGCGCTGCTCGGCATGGTGGTGGTGCTGATATGGCCCGGAAACGCCGTCCGGGCGCAGCAGGCGGAACAGTTGAGAACCGACGCGAACGCCGGAACCGTCCGGGTGCTCGCCGCCGGGGTCGATACCGCGCACATGCTTCACGAACTGGCGACCACGCTGAACAAGACCGGATCGCTCCGTATACTGCCGGTTATGGGTGGCGGCGGCATTCAGAACGTCATAGACACGCTGTACTTGCAGGGCATCGATATGGCGCTGGTGCGGTATGACATGCTGGACCTGCTTCGGGCGCAGAAAACCTACGGCAAGATCGAGGCGCGGATCCGCTACGTGACCAAGCTGTTCGATGAGGAGATCCATCTCGGCGCACGCAAGGAGATCACGAGCATCGAGCAGCTCGCCGGTCTGAGGGTCAACTACGGTGACCCGGGCAGCGGCACCTTCGAACGCGCGGACCGGATCTTCCGGGCCATCGGCGTCTCGGCGATCCCGGTCTCCTACGCAACCTCGCAGGCGCTGGAAAAAGTCCGCAGCGGGGAGATAGCAGCGACCGTTCATGTCGGACCGAGGCCGTCGCCGTTCGTGCGCCAGTTCGAGGCAGACGACGGCGTGCACCTTCTGTCCATTCCGCTGATCTCGGGTCTGGAAGCGCTCTACAAACGCGCAACGCTCGAGCACAAGGACTATCCCGACCTGATCTCTGAGGGCCAGACCGTCGGCACGCTCTCGGTCGAAACCGTTCTGGCCGTCTACAACTGGGCAAAACCCAACGACCGGTCGCGCAAGGTCGACATCTTCGTCACCACGTTCTTCGACCGGCTCGCCGAGGTTCAGCAGCCCGACCGGCATCCCAAATGGCGCGAGGTCGCACTGCTGACCGAAGTGCCGGGCTGGCGCCGTCTCAAGATAGCCCAGCAATGGGTGACCACGAGGGTCGCCAAGCAGAAGGTTCAGAGCGAACAGGCAACCGCATCCGTGTCCAAGCCGCTCAAGCGTCAGTTCGAGGCCTTCCTAAGCTACCTGCGCCAATCGAAGGTTCGCGAACAGCAGCGCCAGGCGCAGCCGGAACCAGCAGCTGCAGACGCCAAACCGACGAGCGGCGCGAATCAGCAGCTGGAAGAGCTGTTCACCGACTTCCTGCGCTGGCGCGAGCAGCAAACGCAGTAATCGCGCCCCGGCCGGGCCATCGGTCCGGTCAGAACCGCCATATGTGGCACTGGCCGCCGTCCCGGCGGGGCGGTGTAGCGTCATTTGCGCAGGGGCCTAATGCGCGGGGGATGAGTCCGGACCGGACCGCGCGCTCACCTGTCGCGGAACATATCTTCCAGCTCGGCGAAACTCATTGCGGCCTCCGAGAAACGGAAAGTGCCGTTCTGCGCCATTTCCCGCGCCGCGCCGACCACCGCGCCAAAGGCCAGGCGGGCGAGTGCGGAGCCGACGCTGATCCGCTTGACGCCGGCGGCGGCCAGTTCCTGCGTTCCAAAAGTCGTGCCCGGCATGCCCATAACAACATTGACCGGCCGGGCGAGCGCGGCGCAGACGGTGGCGATGGTATCGAGATCGTGCAGACCGGGCGCGTAGAGCACATCGGCCCCCGCCGCCTCGAACGCCTGCAGGCGTTTGATCGTGTCGTCCAGGTCCGGACGCTGCCACAGGAAATTCTCGCATCTGGCCGTCAGCACAAAATCGCGGGGCAGCGCCCGGCAGGCTGAGACCGCGGCCTCGATGCGTTCGACGGCGAGCGCGAACTCGAAGATCGGAGCGTCGGGCCTGCCGGTGAAATCCTCGATCGAACAGCCCGCAAGCCCGGTCGCCGCCGCCGCCGCGATGGTCTCCGCGACGCTCTCTGGAGTGTCTCCGAACCCCTTCTCAAGATCGGCCGACACCGGCAGGTCGGTCGCACCGGCCATGGCGCGGCAGTGATCGAGCACGTCCTCGCGCGACAGCCGCCCCTCGCCCACGCCGTGAGAGAATGCAAGCCCTGCGCTTGTGGTCGCGAGCGCCGGGAAACCGAGATGCTCCAGAATGCGCGCCGTTCCGACGTCCCACGGGTTCGGGATGATGAAAACGCCATCGCGCTCGTGAAGGGCGCGGAACGCCGCCCCCCTGTTCGTGTCGGTCGCTGTCATGTCTCAGTCTCCATAGGGATTGTCTTGTCGTTTTTATCAAAACCCCACTGACAGCATCCTGTCA
>JBPCWF010000025.1:0-2546 GCA_051009775.1 Hyphomicrobiales bacterium
TTCCCAGTAATAGTCGAACTGCTCGGACTGGCCGCGATAATGGTCGACGAAATCGACAGATATCTGATGGTGGCCGACGAGCTGCGCGACGACGCCGTCCGCGCCGACCAGAAGGGCGGCGGCGGCATCGCCATAGTGCAGCTCCTGCGCGCTCGCCGCCTTGGCACGGCGGTGCTCGCCTGCCGCGACAAGCACCTGCGCGCCTTCGTTCGCCCTGGCCGCGTCGAATGCGGCGAGCAGCGCGCTGGTGCCACAGCGCAGCGACGAGGCGATATCGAGCGATGCGACGGTGTCTGAGAGATTGAGCGCTTCGGCGAGAATGGTCGCGTTCTGCCGGTCCTTGAACGGCAGTGTCGTCGACGCCAGCATGGTACGGTCTATGGTGCCGCGGTCGCGCCCGGCGAGGCAGTCGCGGGCCGCCTCGACCGCCATGGTGAGGGCGTCTTCATCCCAATAGCAGATTGCGCGCTCGCCCCTGGAAAGGCCCTTGAGCGCGGGATTGAACCAGCCGTTGGCCTCGACCGCCGCCTGGCGGGAAAGCCGCAGTTTCGGGACATAGGCGCCAAAAGCGGTGATGCCGGACATAGACGTCTGCTTTGGATGGGCACGCCGGTGCTTGACGCGCCAGTTTCGCACAGCGAAAATGAATTTTGCACTTTACCTGCCCAAATCTACTATTCGAGCTCGGGTTTGGCAATTGAGAGGGGCCTCTTGGAACGGCAACAGTCGAAATTTCCGGATATCCGCGAACTGGACGAGGACCGGGCCGCGGCGGGCAAGCAGGACCGGCAGTTCGTCACCGCTCTGGCCAGGGGCCTTGAGGTTCTGCGCGCCTTCCGGCCGGGTTCGGGACCGCTCGGCAACCAGGAAATCGCCGACTTCACCGGACTGCCGAAACCGACCGTCTCGCGGCTGACCTACACTCTGACCAGGCTCGGCTATCTCAACCATCTCGCGCGGCTGGGCAAGTACGAACTGGGCACACCGGTGCTCTCGCTCGGCTATGTCGCCCTGTCGAACATGCAGGTGCGCAACATCGCGCGCGCCGAGATGCAGGAGCTGGCAACCTATGCGGACGCTTCGGTGGCGCTGGCGGACCGGGACCGGCTGAGCATGCTCTATGTTCAAAACTGTGTCGGCGCCAGCACGCTTGCCCTGCGCATCGACGTCGGTACCCGCGTGCCGATCGCGTTCACGTCGCTCGGCCGCGCCCTCATCTCCGCGATACCGGACAACGAGCGCCAGTATCTCATGGACCATATCAAGAAGCGCTTCGACGGCGATTGGCGCAAACTGCGCAAACGCATCGAGGGCTGCATCGACGAGGTCGACAGCCGCGGTTTCTGCCTGGTCGACGGCGAATGGCGCCAGCACGTGCGCGCCGTGGCGGTCCCCCTGATCCTGCCGAAGGGCGCAGGTGTCATGGCGCTCAATTGTGCCGGGCCGACCATGAAACTGACGCTCGAACAGCTTGAAACCGATCTAGGACCACGGCTCGTCCATTTGGCGCGCAACGTGGAATCCATGGTCGCGACCCCGTGAGTGTGAGTGGCCGCAATGAATGCACGTTCTGCAACGCCGCCCGAGGGCTCGACGGATGACGGGACCTTCGGGCAATTGCTGGACACGGTCCGGCGTTTCGTCCGCGAGGCACTGGTGCCGCTGGAGGGGGAGATCGGCCGCGACGACCTTGTGCCGGACGATATCGTCGCCCGACACCAGATGCGTCGCGGTCTGGACGGGTAAACCCATGTCACCGGAGGATGAAGTATGAGCGGGGTTCTGATTGTTACCGGCGGCAGCCGCGGGATCGGCGCGGCCTGCGCACGGCTAGGCGGCGCGCGAGGCTACAAGGTCTGCGTCAACTACAACACGCGGGCCGATCGTGCCGAAGAGGTGGTCGGGGACATCGCGGAGGCCGGTGGAACCGCGATCGCGGTGCAGGCGGACGTCTCCACCGAGGAGGGCGCCACGGCCCTGTTCGCGGCGGCGGACGAGGAGTTCGGCCCGGTGAGCGCTCTGTTCAACAACGCCGGCACGATCCTGCCGCAAGGGCTGGTCAGCGACTGCACCGCGGCGGATCTCGAGCGCCTGTGGCGCATCAACATCACAAGCCAGTTCCTCTGCGCCCGCGAGGCGATCAGGCGCATGTCGACCAAACATGGCGGCGCGGGCGGCGCGATCGTCAACATGTCGTCGGTGCATTCGCGCCTCGGCGCGCCGGGCGTGTTCGTGTCCTATGCCGCGAGCAAGGGCGCGATCGACAGTTTCACCCAGGGCCTGGCGCTCGAAGTCGTGGACCAGGGGATCAGGGTCAACGCCGTGCGTCCGGGCCTGATCGACACCGAAATCCACGGCCTGGGCGGCGATCCGGACCGGCCCAGGACTGTCGGTCCGTCCCTGCCTCTGGGCCGGGCGGGAACGCCGGAGGAGGTGGCGCAGACCGTGCTCTGGCTCATGTCCGACGAGGCGTCCTATGTGGTCAATGCGCTGGTCGATGTCGGGGGAGGCCGCTAGATGGATCTTGGCCTCACCGGCAAGGTGGC
>JBPCWF010000026.1:0-5763 GCA_051009775.1 Hyphomicrobiales bacterium
GGCCGCCCTATACCAGCAGGGAGGTCCGGAACGGCGGTGTCGCGACGGAGATCGTCAAGACCGCGCTGAAGCGCGCCGGTTATCGATACACGGTCGCCATGGTGCCCTGGTCGCGCGCGCTCAACGGCACGAGGACAGGCGCTTATGATCTCATTGTGTGCGCGTGGCGGAGCGAGGAGCGCGAGCGCGACTTCTACTTCAGTGATCCCTATGTCGAGAACCGCATTGTTTTCCTGCGCAAGGTCGGCAGCACCTGGAACTTCGGCGGCCTGACGACGCTCGGCGGCAAACGCGTCGGTGTGATTCGTGACTACGCCTATGGCGACGCCTTCAACGCCGCCGACAATTTCGTCCGCGATCCATCCGGTGATTTCATAACCAATGTCCTCAAGCTGGTGAGAAACCGCGTCGACCTGACCCTGGAGGACGAATATGTCGCCCGCTACGAGATCGCGCGCAACCTGCCGCGTCTCGGCACGATGGTGGATTATTCGCCCTCCCCGTTGTCGACGAACACATGCCAGTCGGCAATAGCGCAGGACAATCCGCAGGCCGGCCAGGTCATCGTGGCCATGAACCGCCAGCTCGCCAATATGCGGTCGGAAGGACTGATCGCCCGGATCCTGAAGGCGCACGGCCTTGCCCCGACGGCCCGGCGGTGACGGGCATGCGAGGGGATTGGGCTGAGTGACGAGCGCGGCGATGACGTCTTTCATCTTCACATCCATCGAGAGGAAGTTCCTCGCGATCATGCTGCTCGCGCTTCTGGTCGTGAACGGTTCCCTCCTCGCCACCTTCTCCGTCATCACCCGCACCACGCTGGAGACGGAGATCCGGGCCAAGAAGGATGCGATCCTGGAGGCCAACAGCAAAGCGGTCAGCGAGCCGCTGTGGAACTACGACTTCACCAATCTGGAGGAGATCGCCGCGTCGATCGCACTCGACCCGGATATCGCCAGCGTCATGATCTTCAACGACCGCAACGAGACCGTCGCCACGGCGCGCCAGAACTCCAGACCCGGCGAGGATGCATCGACCCAGAATGTCGACGTGCGGCGCATGACCATTACACATATGGTCGACAACGATCCGGTCCGGGTCGGAGTTCTGCGCATCGCCTATCTGCGCGACCGGGTCGACGCGGCGATCCGGAACGAACTTCAACGCTCGGTCATCCTGTTCATTGCATCGGCGCTTGCGGTTCTCCTGGGTGCCGCCATGATCAACCGGTTCATGGTCTACCGCCCCCTGTCGAAGCTGACCGGCGCCATCGAGGCGACCAAGAGCGCCGGCAAACGCCACCGCGTCGACTGGCAGTCCGGCGACGAGATCGGCCAGGTGGTGCACAACTTCAATGAAATGCAGGACCGGCTCGAGGCGGAAGAGGAACAGCTGCGCTATGCGCATAAACGCCTGTCCAACTTCTACAACAACGCGCCCGTGATGCTCTATTCGGTCGATGCAAACGACGTCATAGTCGATGTGTCGGACTATTGGCTCGACGCCACCGGCTATAAGTACACCGACGTGATCGATCGCCGGTTCGCGGAGTTTCTGACCGAAGACAGCCTCGACGCCTATCGCGCCAGGCGGAAGCTGTCGTCGCTCGGCAGCGGCGAGCGGTGCGTCGCCTATTGCAAGTTCCGCAAGAAACACGGCGCGGTGATCGACGTTCTGATCTCCGAAAAGGCGGATCTCGACCGCGACGGCGGACCGGAGCGCTCGCTCTCCGTCATGACCAACATCACCGACCTGAAAGCGGCTGAGGCGAAGATCCGCCGGCAGGCGCACACCGACGCCCTGACCGGCCTGGCCAACCGCGCCGGCTTCACGGCGGAAGCCGAGGCCGCCGTGACACAGGCCAGGACCGGGGACGGAACGCTCAGCGTGCTCTATTTCGACGTCGACCGGTTCAAGTGGCTGAACGACAGCCTCGGCCACCATGCCGGCGACAAGGTGCTCAAGACCGCGGCGGCGCGCATCAAGGCGCTGCTCGACCCTTCGGACATCTTTGCCCGGCTCGGCGGCGACGCGTTCGCGGTCCTGATCGAAGGGCCGGACCTCAAGGCGCACGCGACCGCGCTTGCGGCGCTGATCAGCAATGCGCTCAGCGCGCCGATCGAGATCGAGGGCCGCGCCGTCAATGTCACCGTCAGCATCGGCCTGGCGTTCTATCCCGAAAACGCCGAGACCGCCGACGACCTGCTGAAGGCGGCAGACGTCGCCATGTACAGCCAGAAGCGGAAAGGCCGTAACGGCTACTGCCTGTTCGACGAGCGCATGGGCCGGGTGGCGGCGCGCCAGCTCGAGGTCGAGCGCCACATCGTGGAGGGGCTCGACAACGACTGGTTCGAACTGCACCTCCAGCCGATCGTCGACCTCAGCACCGCACGGACCATCGGCTTCGAAGGCCTGGTCCGGCTGAACCATCCCGAAGAAGGCTACATCCTTCCCGAAGAGATCATCAGTGTCGCGGAAGAGAACGGCTCGATCCAGGACTTGGGCGAGCGGATCCTCGACCTCGGCCTGCGCCATATCGATGCCCTGCGCGAACAGCCCGAATTCAAGGATGCCTATCTCTCGATCAACCTGTCCGCGGCCCAGTTCCTGCCGGGCCTGCCGGCAAAGCTCGCGAGCCTTCTGATGAACCACAAGATCCGGCCGGACCACCTGATCCTGGAGATCACCGAGTCGGTTCTGATGCAGAAGAACCCGGAACTGCAGGAGATCTTCGAGAACATCCGCAAACTCGGATGCAAGTTCGCCCTCGACGATTTCGGCACCGGCTATTCCTCGCTCAGCTACCTCTCCAGTTTCCCCGTCGACGTGGTCAAGATCGACCGGGCGTTCATTCAGGCCCTGGTCGGCAGCGGCAACTGCGAGGCAACCGACAAGGCGCGGGCTCTGGTGCGCGGCATCACCACGCTCGCGCGCGATATGAACCTGAAGATCGTCGCCGAGGGGATCGAAACCGAATGCCAGCACGAGATCCTGAAGAACATGGAGATCGAGCTTGGCCAGGGCTTCCTGTTCGGCCGCCCGCGGCCGGTCGGGACCTATGCCGCGCAAAATGCGGCGGACGGCGGCAGCACTAACTCCGCCTGCGCTTGAACTCTACCGGGAATGAAGTGAAAAAGGGCTTCCGCCGGCCGGCAGCCTTGCCGCCGGCGGCGGAGACGGGGTGAGCGGTTAAACGATCTGCCACATGCCGCTGGCGAAGAAGGCGCCCGCCGCGACCACGGCCACCAGGGTGCTGAGCGCGACAATCGCCACCGAGCGATCGAGCGACAGGCCGATGCCGCGCCGGATGGCGAAAAAGCCGAAACCGATGATGGCCACGGTGCGGAACGCTTTCAGCGCCGCCAGCGTGTCGCCGTCCTGAGTGACGATCCAATAGACGATGAACGCGAGGCTTGAGAGCGTGTGATAGAGCTCCGAGTACATCATGATGACGAAGAACAGGCACAAACACCGTGTCTTGCCGACCGGTTCGAACAGGGTATCCGGCAAAAGATAGACCACGAAGGCGGCAAGGCAGTTCACGGCAATGCCGACCAGCACGGCAATCATGCCGAACTCGTCGATCCGGTCCGTGAAGGTCCACGGAAAGCTCAGGTTGGCGGCCGCAGCCGTCAGAACCAGGTAATTGAACAGCCCTATGAGCACGGCGAACGCGAGATAGCTCAAAAGGAACGCCCAAAGCCGGGGCGCCGGCTGCGCGGCATATGCCTTGATCTGCTGCAGAGGCTGGAAAGCAAGCCGCATCCAGGGCGAGACATGCGCGGCACCAGCCCGCGTTGCGGTTTTCAGCGCGGGCACGACCTGTTCGGCGCCGATTTGCCTGGCGGCTTTCAGCGCGGGCAAGACCTGCTCGGCGCCAATCTGTTTCGTGATCTCGACCGTGCTGCCGATGCGATCGCTCATGGCCGCCGTTGTGCTGGCCGGCGCTTCATCCTGTGCCGGACCTGCGGGCGCGCCGCAGGCAGAACAAAACCGTCCCGTCACGCCGGTGCCGCAGTTGCTGCAAAACGCGTATGACGCGGTGACTGCGCTCATGGATCTTCCCTCCTGCTTGTCTCGGCCTTGAGAACGCGGGCCGGGACCGAAACTGTGATTGCGCAACCCTGCTCACGGGTGATGGGCCGCTACACCTGTTGTGGTGTCAGTTTGGGAAAATTCGAGTGATGAGAATCACACAATGTCGGCATTTATGCCGAATAAAGCCGTCCGACGCGGCGAACGGGCCCATGCCTACGATTTGAAGCGTTCTAGCCGCGGTCCTGCTGGAAGAAGAACGACGCCTGCTTGGGCAGTTCCGGACGCTCGACCTCATAGGCCACCGAGCGGATGCGGCCGGTCGCCTCGCCGCGCACGACCTGGCCGTCCTGGGTGCTGGGCACCGGATTGGGGCTCAGGGGCACGGCGTCCTCCGCCGAATAGACGCAGATAAACAGCGTGCGCGGCCGGTCCGACAGATTGGGCGCGGAACCGTGCAGAAGCCGGGTATGCATCAGGCACACTGCGCCTGCGGGGCCGGTGCACTTGACCGCGTTTTCGAGCGCCTCCGCCTCGACCTCGCCCGCGACCGCGCCGGTGAACACGCCGTCATGCCACAGACCGTGGATCGGGCCCTTGTGCGATCCCGGCACGACCTCGAGCGGCCCGTTCTCCTCCGTCACCTCGTCGACCATGAGCAGAGCGGTGATCACATCGTCGTTGGAATGGGGCGTGAACGGGAAGTCCTGGTGATACTTCACCTCCGTTCTGGCGCCCGGAAGCTTTGAGTTGATCTTGGAGTGATGGAACTTGACGTTCGGGCCGATCAGGTCGGCGACGCAGTCGGTCATGGCGCTCGCACGCATCGCCTCGTCATAGACGCCCGACGCCTCGGCCGGCGAGTTGACCCGCCTGAGCGCGGGCTTGTCCGCACTGTGGCCCTGTTCCAGGTCGAAGCGCGGACGGCCGTCGACGGTTTCGCCGTAGCCTTCCGAATGGCCTTTGCTCTCCTCGACCCAGCCGTTGAACTCGGACTTGAGCGCGGCGAGCTGCTCGGGGCTGACCGCATCCTCGACCACGAGATAGCCGTCGCGCCGGAACCGCTCGATCTGCTCGGGGCTCAGATGACGGGACGGGGACCGGGTCCGAGCTTCGGTCATGGGCATCGCTTTACCTCTCACTCGTCGCCCGGCACGCCGTAGGACGGCGCGGCGGACGGGTTGACGGCTCTGTTGACGTAATCTCGCATCTGCGGCTCATAGGCCTGCCATAATCCGCGCAGTTCGGCAATCGGTCCCGCTTCCGACCAGTCGACGCGCAGGTCGACCAGCGGGAACGGCAGTTGGTCGGCGACCAGGAGACAGGCCGAACGGACCGGCCCCATCTCGCCGCCGGCGTCGACCCCGGCTTCCAGCGCCCGCAACAGGCGCTCCGCCAGATGCTCACCGGCATTTGCGGCGAAACCGTCGGCCATCGCCCGGGTCACCCCAACGTCGGACAGGAGGTTGCCGGCGGCCAGGCAGTCCTCGCCCTCGGCGACCGAGTTGGTGCCGAGGATGTTGCCACCGGTGTGGCTCGCCGTGTTGCCGGAGGCGTCGACCACGGTCAGCTGGCGGAATTCCAGATGCTCCCGGCCCGCCATCACGGCGGCAAGTGCCGCATCCGCATCGTCGCCCGCTTCGAGCCGGTCGAGCAGCAAGGGGCCGAGATTGGGGTCGGTGATGTTCTGGGTCGCGACCGCGCCCGCGCCGGCGCGCACATGCGGGC
>JBPCWF010000027.1:0-2846 GCA_051009775.1 Hyphomicrobiales bacterium
CACCGATGGGTCCGCCGCGGGCGGCCGGGTGATCGTCGTTATTCCGGCCCGCATGGCCTCTTCGCGCCTGCCCGGAAAGCCGCTCGCGGATATCTGCGGCACCCCGATGATCGTCCATGTCTGGCGCCGCGCCGTGGCGGCGCGTGTCGGCACGGTTCTGGTGGCGACGCCCGATGCCGAGATCGTCGAGACGGTGCGCAAAGCCGGCGGCAATGCGGTCGAGACCGGCGGCGATCTGACCAGCGGCTCGGACCGGGTCGCAGCGGCGCTCGCCCGTGTCGATACGCAGAAACGCTTCCGCACCGTGATCAATCTGCAGGGCGATCTGCCCGATATCTCGCCCGAAGCCATCGCGCGCTGCCTCGTTCCGCTGACAGAGCCGGCGGTCGATATCGCGACGCTCGCCGCACCCATAACCGACGACGACGAGAAGGCCGACCCGGGAGTGGTCAAGGCGGTGCTCGAGACCGGTGGCGACAGCTCAATCGCCCGCGCGAGGGATTTCTGCCGCCTTCTGCCGCCCGGCCACACCGGGCCACAGTTCCATCATATCGGCATCTATGCCTACCGCCGGACCGCCGTCGACATGTTCACCAGGCTGCCGCGCTCGGCGCGCGAAACCGAGCGTCAGCTTGAGCAGATGCGCGCGCTCGATGCCGGCATGCGCATC
This sequence comes from Hyphomicrobiales bacterium, assembly GCA_051009775.1. GTDB lineage: Bacteria > Pseudomonadota > Alphaproteobacteria > Rhizobiales > JAJFHB01 > JBPCWF01. Next base: position 671 of record JBPCWF010000027.1, read on the forward strand.
GACGTTGCGCTCGTTGACACCGTGCCCATCGGTGTCGATACTCCCGCCGACCTGGAACGGGCCAGGTCCATCATGGACGGTACGACGTGAACAAGAAGACCAACGGGGTCATCGCCTATCAGGGCGAGCCCGGTGCCAACTCCCATATCGCCTGCGTCGAGATGTTTCCCGACATGGAACCGCTGGCCTGTCCGACATTCGAGGATGCCTTTGCCGCGATTGCCGGCGGCAAGGCCGGGCTCGGCATGATCCCGATCGAGAACTCACTGGCCGGCCGCGTCGCCGACATCCACCACCTGATGCCGGAATCGGGGCTTTACATCGTCGGCGAGCATTTCCTGCGCGTGCGCCATCAGCTTCTGGCGCCTGCCGACGCAACTGTCGAGACGGTCAAAACCGTCTCGAGCCACACCATGGCGCTTGGGCAGTGCCGGAACATCATCCGGGATCTCGACATCAAGCCGATCGCCACCGCCGACACCGCCGGCGCCGCACAGGAGGTCGCCGCCGCCGGCGATCCGAGCCGGGCCGCGATCGCGACCAGGCTGGCGGGCGAGATCTATGGCCTTCACGTGTTGCGCGACAATATCGAGGACGCCGACCACAACACCACCCGGTTTCTTGTGCTGTCGCGCGAGCCCGACGATGCCGAGGCCGAGGACAGGCCGGTGATCACCAGTTTCGTGTTCCGGGTGCGCAATGTGCCGGCGGCGCTGTACAAGGCCATGGGCGGCTTCGCCACCAACGGCGTAAACATGACCAAGCTGGAGTCCTACCAGCTCGAAGGCAGCTTCAACGCGACCCAGTTCTATTCAGATATCGAAGGTCATCCCTCCGAACGCAGCGTCAGGCTGGCGCTGGAGGAGCTCGACTTCTTCACCACCCATCTGCGCATCCTCGGCGTCTACAAGGCGAGCCCGTTCCGCGAAGACCTGTCCCACAACGAGCAGTATTATCACGCCGACTGAACGAACGCCTTGATCAGGTGATGGGCGATTGCCAGGGCCGGCGGTGCGATCAACCCGTCGGGATGTTCCCGTGCCAGCATCAGGGCCACCTCGTCGCGGTGAAACCACCGGGCATCCTCGATCTCGTCATAATCGATATTGAGCTCGCGGCTTTGGGCCATGCCGATCAGCCCGATCATCAGGGATGACGGGAACGGCCAAGGCTGGCTGGAATGGTAGCGTATATCACCGACGACGATCCCGGACTCTTCGAATATTTCGCGCCGCGCCGCTTCCTCAATCGTTTCGCCGGGTTCGACGAAACCGGCCAGCGCCGAATAGGACCCGGTCACGAAATGAGGCCCGCGGCCGAGCAGGCACTCATCGCCGTCGCACACCACCATGATGACCACCGGGTCGGTGCGCGGAAAGTGCTCGCGGGTGCAGTCCGGGCAGCGCCGTTTGTATCCGCCTTCGACAGAGATGCTCAGTTTGCCGCAGGTCGAACAGAAGCGGTGAGTTTCATGCCAGAGCAGCATGGAGCGGGCCTGTGCCAGCATGCCCAGTTCCTGCGGCGGCAGAATGCCTTGGGCGGCAAGGCTGCGCAGGTCGATCAGCTTGGTGTCGTCCGAGGTCGCCGCCTTGGGCGCGCCTTCCTCGTCGGTCGTGAGCGCAACCGCGAAAATGGCCTGCTTGTCGTCGTCGAGACCAAGGAAAACCGCGTTCTCCAGCTTGAGATCGGTGTCGAACCTCTTATCCCAAACGATGCTCGGGTGCGCGCCGATGCGAACCAGGGGCCGCTCGCCCGCAAAGCAGACGAAGCGGCTGGCGCGGTCGATCCACTGCGCCGCGAGCCAGCCGTCGTCGAGCCGCCGTTGAGCGGCCCGGTCCAGTTGGTTGCCGGCAAAGCTGTGCGCCATCGTGAATTCAGATCCCCTTGAGGCAGCGGACATTTGCATGACTGGCGCGGCAAGGGCAATCGGGAAAAACCACCGCGCCCCTTGCAACATGCGTGCGGGTGGGTGATATAGTCGCCTCGGGAGGTTGGCGGTGGACGAGCCACTCGCCAACCGGGTCAGGTCCGGAAGGAAGCAGCCCTAACGAGTACGGCACGGGTCGTTGTCAGCCTCCCGCCTCACGGCGCCGCGCCAGCGCCCCCGCGCGCAGCCCGTTTTCCGCGGCACCCCCAGCGGCCCGGCAGGGCGGAACGAGCATGGCAAGCACAGACC
>JBPCWF010000028.1:0-2657 GCA_051009775.1 Hyphomicrobiales bacterium
GTTCACCCCTGGAGGAAGCGCCGGCGGGATGGGACCCGGATTTCCAAGACTTATCCGGAGCTTGAACAATGGCAGATATTGAAGTGCTGAACGCCAATGTGCGTGAGCGGGTCGGCAAGGGGGCCGCCCGGGCGACGCGGCGCGCGGGGCATGTTCCCGGCGTGATCTACGGCGACAAGAAGGACCCCGAGCCGATTTCGGTCGCGCACAAAGAGCTGGTTCAGCATATCCAGACAGGCAAATTCCTGTCGACGCTTTACGAAATCGAGGTCGATGGCGCCAAGACGCGGGTGATCGCGCGCGACGTCCAGTTCGATGCGGTCAAGGACTTTCCGGTCCATGTTGACTTCCTGCGGCTCGGCAAGGGTGCGACGATCAACGTCGAGATCCCGATGAACTTCATCAATGAGGAGGAATCGGAGGGTCTCAAGCAGGGTGGCGTGCTCAACGTGGTGCGCTACACGGTCGAGCTTATTTGTCCGGCCGACAACATTCCCGAAGAGCTGATCGGCGATCTGACCGGCCTCGATCTGGGCGGTTCGATTCACATCTCCGATGTGACGCTGCCCGACGGCGTCGAGCCTGTGATTTCCGACCGCGACTTCACCATCGCTACCATTGCAGCACCTGCCGGCCTCCATGCTGATGAGGACGAGGAGGGCGAAGAGGACGAAGAGCTGCTCGAGGGCGAAGAGATGGAAGGCGAAGGCGAGGGCGCGGAAGCCACCGAAGGCGATGCCGAGGAGAGCGGCGAATAGCTTACCCGCTTTAGATCCTGACCATGATGCTTCTGGTCGGCCTGGGCAATCCGGGCCAGAAATACGCGAACAACCGACACAATATCGGTTTCATGGCGGTGGATGAAATCATCCGCCGCCATGGTCTGTCCGGGCCTCGTTTCAGGTTCCAGGGCGAGATCTGTGACGGCACGATCGGGTCGACCAGGGTGCTTGCGCTCAAGCCGCTGACCTTCATGAACGACTCCGGCCAGGCGGTCGGCGAAGCCATGCGGTTCTACAAGCTGGAACCGGAGCAGGTCATCGTGTTCTACGACGAGATGGACCTGGAGGCGGGCAAGCTCAAGGTCAAGACCGGTGGCGGAACCGCCGGGCACAACGGCATAAAGTCGGTCACGCGGCATATCGGTGCGGAGTTCACAAGGGTGCGGATGGGGGTCGGCCATCCCGGCCAGAAGCATCAGGTTTTGAGCTATGTGCTCAAGGACTTCGCGAAGTCCGATCACGAGTGGCTCGAACCTCTGATAGACGCCATTGCCGAGCATGTCGTGCTCCTGATCGAGGAAGACATGTCCCGGTTCATGACCAAGGTTCATCTGACCCGGTTTCCGGAAGACAAGAAGCCGGCCGGCGAACCGAAGCAGAAAAAGACAGACCGGGACGACACCTGATGGGATTCAAGTGCGGAATTGTCGGACTGCCGAATGTCGGCAAGTCCACCCTGTTCAACGCGCTGACGCGAACCGCGGCGGCGCAGGCGCAGAACTATCCGTTCTGTACCATCGAGCCCAATGTCGGCGAGGTCGCCGTGCCCGATCCGCGGCTCTACCGGATCGGCGAAATCGCCAGATCCAAGAGCATCGTGCCGACGCGGCTGACCTTCGTCGACATCGCCGGTCTGGTGCGCGGCGCCTCGAAGGGCGAAGGGCTCGGCAACCAGTTCCTCGCCCATATCCGCGAGGTCGATGCCATCGCCTTCGTGCTCAGGTGCTTCGACGACAGCGACATCACCCATGTGGAAGGACGCATCGACCCGATCGCCGATGCGGAGATCATCGAGACCGAGCTGATGCTGGCCGATCTGGAAAGCCTGGAGCGCCGGTCGGCGGCGCTCGAAAAGCGGGCCAAGGGCGGCGAGAAGGAAGCGCGCGCGACGCTTGACCTGATGCAGCGGGTTCTCGGGCTTCTGCGCGACGGCAAACCGGCGCGCGCGGCCGATATCGAAGACGGGGAACGCCGCGCCTTCCGGTCGCTCAATCTTCTGACCGCGAAACCGCTGCTCTATGTCTGCAATGTCGACGAAGCGTCGAGCGCGACGGGCAACTCTTATTCCGATCTGGTTATCGCCAGGGCCGAGGCCGAAGGGGCGGGGGTGATCGTCATCTGCGCCGAAATCGAGGCCGAGCTGGCGCAGCTCGAAGAGGCCGAACAAACCGAATACCTGGCAGCGCTCGGTCTTGAAGAACCGGGGCTCAACAGACTGATCCGGGCCGGCTATGAACTGCTCGATCTGGTCACCTTCTTCACCGTTGGGCCGAAGGAAGCACGTGCCTGGACGGTCAGGCGCAACACCAAGGCGCCGAGGGCCGCGGCCGCGATTCATACCGATTTCGAGCGCGGCTTCATTCGCGCCGAGACCATCTCGATCGGCGACTACGAGGCGTGCGGCGGCGAAGCGGGCGCCAAGGAGGCCGGAAAGATGCGCCTGGAGGGCCGGGAGTATCTGGTCAAGGACGGCGACGTGATCCTGTTCCGCTTCGCGGTGTGACCCTGGCGCACGCGCGCACCGCCTGATCACCCGCCCGGTGGGGAGGCGGAGGCCTCCTGGTAGTCCTGAAGGATCCGGCGCATGTCCTGCGTCAGAGGCTGTTTCTTGCCCTGCCTGTAGCTGTAGCCCACGGTCACCAGCTTGCCGCGAAA
>JBPCWF010000029.1:0-3079 GCA_051009775.1 Hyphomicrobiales bacterium
GTGCCGGAACGTTGGCTGGATAGTCGTTGCCGGGACCCGCTTCCGGGCCCGGCACCGCGCCGATATCGGTAAGGTTGGCGAGTTCGCCGGCACCATAGGCATCGGGGTGGGACGCAATGATCTGTTCGATCAGTGTCGTGCCGGAGCGTGGCATGCCGACCACGAAGACCGGCCGCGTTGAGGGGTTGCCCGCGCCCTCGTGGCGGGCGAACAGGTCTTGCGGAAAGGCCCCGGCGATGCGTCCAGGCAGGTGGCCTATGGCTTCGCGGTCGAAGCGATAGCCCGCGCCGCGCAACTCATTGCCCGATCTGTAGTGGATAAAGGCGGCGTCATAGTCGCCGGTCCGCTCGTGGAGACGCCCGGCCGCGAAGTGCATGTAGATGCGCGCCGCCGGAGCGAGCTCGGGCCGGTGCAGTTGATGATCGAGCCTGGCCAGGGTTTCGGCGTCGGTCTGGGCCTGATCCGAACAGGCCAGCAGATAGTGCGCGCGCCCGTTGTCCGGCTGCAGCGCGATGGCGGAATGAAGGTGCTCTGCGGCCAGGTCGAACTGGCCGACCATCTGCAGGCAGGCGCCGAGATTGGTGTGGACCGCCGGGTTGTTGCGATCGATCTCCAGGCTCTTGCCGTAAGACGAGATGGCCTTGTCGTGATCCTGCGCCAGTTCGCGAAGAAAGCCGAGCTGGTAATGCGCCTCGGGAATGTCGGAACGCAGCTCGACGGCCCGCTCGAGATCCGTCAGTGCCGCGGCCATGTCCTTGCGGTCGCAATGCAACAGGCCTCTGTTGTAATAAGCGTGGAACGAGGACGGGTCGGCGGCGATTGCCTTGTCGAACGCCTTCAGGGCCGCCGCATGGTCGCGTTTGGCCCGGCAGCAGATGCCGACATTGATCCAGCCGGCGGTGCGCTGCGGATCGATCGACACGGCGGTCTGGTATGACGAGATCGCCTTGTCGAAATCGTTCTGGGACTGGTGGATCACGCCCATGGCATAGTTGAGCTCGGCGCTGTCGGGGCGTGCGGTCAGGGCATGGGCGCACAGCTTGCGCGCCTTCATGGTCCGGCCCTCGCGCATGTTGAGATCGATCGCGCCGATCGCGGCCTTGAGGGCGTCAGGGTCGTTTTCGCGAAGTTTGTCGATGTCGAAATTTTGCTGACGCTTAAGCTTCGCCTCGCGCAGGCGGTCTATCCGGTTCACTCCAGCAAACTCCTGACGATGTCGGTTGGAACTGCCGGGCTATATAGAGGGTTTGCCGCAGGTTTGGAAACATTTTGATGATCCGCGCGGACCGGGCGGACCTGGCGGCGGGGCTCAGACCTGACCGACGGTCTTGAGTTTGGCCTGGGGGTGTATTTCGCCCTGGGACATGATCACCGTCTGCGGCCGGAAGCGTTCGATGATCGAGCGGACATAGGGGCGGATTCCAGGGCTGGTCAGGAGCACCGGGGTTTCGCCCATGAGGGCCGCTTCCTCGAACCGTTCGCGCACGGAGGTGATGAAGTCCTGCAGGTCGGACGGCGCCATGGCGAGCTGTCTGTCCTCGCCCTGGCCGACCAGGGCTTCGGCGAATTTCTGCTCCCATTGCGGCGACATGGCGACCAGGGCGACATAGCCTTCCGGACCGCGGTTGCTTGCACAGATCTGCCGGCTCAGCCGGCTGCGCACATGTTCTGTAAGCTGGGTGGTTTCGCTGGTGAAGCTGGTGGCTTCCGCGATGCCCTCGAGTATCGTCGACAGGTCGCGGATCGAGATCCGCTCGCTCAGGAGCGATTGCAGAATGCGCTGCACGCCGGTGACGCTGATCTGGGACGGGATGATGTCGTCGATCAGCTTCTGATGTTCGCTCGGCAGCTCGTCGAGCAGTTTCTGCACTTCGGCATAGGAAAGAAGCTCGGCCATGTTGGCTTTGAGCACTTCGGTCAGATGGGTCGAGATTACCGTCGACGGATCGACCACCGTGTAACCCTTGAAGGCGGCTTCCTCACGCAGAGAGGCGTCGATCCAGGTTGCCGGCAGGCCGAAGGTCGGCTCGGTCGTATGGGCGCCGGGAAGATCCACCTGCCGGCCCTGCGGGTCCATGACCATGTGCTGACCGACATGCACTTCGCCCTTGCCGGCTTCGACTTCCTTGACCTTGACCACGTAGGTCGTGGGCTCGAGCTGCATGTTGTCGAGGATCCGGACCGAAGGCATGACAAAGCCCATGTCGCTGGCGAGCTGGCGCCGGAGCGCCTTGATCTGGTCGGTCAGCTGGTCGCCGTCGCCTTCGTTGATCAGCGGCAGCAGGCCGTAGCCGAGTTCGAGCCTCAGTTCGTCCAGGTGCAGCGCTGTCGAAATCGGCTCTTCCGCCGGGGCCTGTTCGGCGGCGGCCTGGATCTCGGCCTGGGCGTCGGCCGCGGCGCTCGCGTCGTGCGACCGCACGGCGTTCCAGGCCAGTCCGCCGGCAACCCCGCTCAGCATCAGGAACGGCAGCATCGGCACGCCCGGCAATACCGACATGACCAGCATGACGAAGGACGACATGCCGAGCGCCTTGGGGTAGCCGGAAAGCTGTCCGAACAGGGCCTTGTCCGCGGCGCCGTCGACACCGGCCTTGGAGACCAGAAGGCCGGCGGCGGTCGACACGATCAGCGCCGGAATTTGCGAGACCAGCCCATCGCCGATGGTGAGCAGCGTGTAGGTCTGGCCCGCCTCGCCCATGGTCAGGTCCATCTGCGCCACGCCCACCACCATGCCGCCGATGATGTTGATGAAGGTGATCAGAAGACCGGCAATGGCATCGCCGCGCACGAATTTCGAGGCGCCGTCCATGGCGCCGTAAAACGCCGACTCGTCCTCAAGCCGCTTGCGGCGGTTGCGCGCGTCGTCCTCGGAGATCAGCCCGGCTGACAGATCGGCATCGATCGCCATCTGCTTGCCCGGCATGGCATCGAGGGTGAAGCGGGCCGCGACCTCGGCGATCCGCCCTGAACCACGCGTAATCACGACGAAGTTCACAATCACCAGTATGGCGAAGACAATCATGCCGATGACATAATTACCCTGCATGACGAAGCCGCCGAAAGCCTCGATCACGCGACC
>JBPCWF010000030.1:0-5310 GCA_051009775.1 Hyphomicrobiales bacterium
CTGAAACACGCCCAATTCCTCATCAACCAAGCCGGTGATACGGGGCTGGGCGCGAAAGGCGTGGTTGGGTTCAAATCCTTGGCGCGAACGATGGGCTTTTCGGCGAGCGCCATCGAAAATACGCTCAGATTCGGGCCGAACATGACAGCGGGCGCAGCCATGGACGCGCTGAATACGCACATGGCATTGGCGAAGGTGGACCAGACAAAGGGCCAGATCTCCAATTACGAGATGCAGTTGTTTCTGCAGTCAGTGGTGTCGCTGAAGAATCCGACAGAAGCGAACCGCATGATTGCCGACACGATGGCGTCCTTTGCGCAGCGCGAGAAGGCGATTTCCGAAGCGGCGGCCGAGTTCTATGGGTCACCGGATGCGACGTTCACCAGCCCCGCATGGCAGCAGCGGCTTAACGCGATTCCAGCCGCGTTCAGTCCGGAGCTGGAGCAACGGTTGCTGGGGCACCTTGGCAAGACCAAGGAAGAATTCCAGGCATCGCTTGCCGCGCCAGGGCAGGGCACGGGCCAGGGCACGGCATTGCCGAGACGGGCTGACCATGTGTGGGTCACAGAAAGACAGGCAGCCGCCCATCCGAACGGTCGCGGGGCCGGCTGGTATAACAGAAACGGCGATTTCCTCACGGGGAGCACGACGCCCCGATGGTCGCAGGAGTAGAGAGGATGGCTAACGCCGACTTTGCCGAGTTTCTGAAAACCCTGCCCCAAGACCAAGAGCCGACGCCAAATGAGGGCGCGACGGACTTCGCCGAATACTTGGGCACGCTACCCCAAGACCAGGAGCCGTCTACCGAGCCGGTTGATCTCCTCGATCAAGGGCAGGCCGTACTAATGGGGGTACAGGAGGGGTTCCGAAATCTTGTGCAAGGTGGCGCGGACCTTGTGTTGGGCGCATTGCGGCATATGCCAGGAGCCGGCGCCGAGGTTGATCGATTCGCGCAACAGGCCGAAATCGCCCTCAATGCGGTGCGCGGGCAGCAGGCGCGCGAGTTTGAGGAAAAGACCCAGGGTGCAGAGACGGCCGCGACCGTGGGGAGAATAGTGGGCGAGGCAGCGCCGCTGGCAGGCGTCGGGCCAGCCGTGGGCTTGACGGGGGGGCTGCTCAGAGGGCTTGCGAAAGGTGCCGGCGTCGGCGCTGGGCTAGCGCAGGTGCCAAACCTAGAAGAAGGTGAGACACGCGCAGGGCGGGCGGCAAGCGGGGCCCTGGGTGGTGCTGCCGGCGTTACAGTGGGTCGTGGGATTGATGCTGTTGCTCGCCGACTTGGCCGCACTCGGCCCGCAGTGACGGATCCGGACGGGGGGGCCGAAGCAGATGCGGTCCGAGAGAATGTGCGACGCGGGCTGAACCAGATGGAGGCAGAACGGCTGGCCGCAATGGAGCGCCAAGGCTTTACCGGCCAGGCCGCGCCGACACGTGGACAGGTCACACGGGAACAGCAGCAGCAGAAGATAGAGAACACACTTCGCGCAACGGAACCGGGCGGCGCACTCCGGGATAGGGCGAGATCTCAGGAACAAGTCGCTCGAGACACATTCCCGGCGCGCGAGATTGCTCTGGGCGGCGGCGAGGAAGGCGTCTCACCAATCGTGCGGACACGTCGCACACTCGATGCGCTGCGCAAGGCCGAGGAGATATCGAGAAAGGCAGTCCACAAGCTTTTCGACGAAGCGTCGGAGGGTGCGCCGAATCTTCTCATGAAGACCGATAGTTTTCAGGCAATGATGGATGACGTGTTCGAAGAAGGAGGAGACGAAGCGGTGAAGGTGGCGCGGCGCCTACTCGACAGACGGGGGACGGTGCGCGATGAACGGACGTTTTTGACCCCAAAATCGGCGAGGGTGGTAGAGGAAAAGCTCTCGAAGGCGGCGGCCAGTGCGTCCGATCGAAAAGACGCGATGTTTCTGCGAAGGCTACAGTCTGCGCTGAATGACGATATGGCCGATGTCGGCGGGAACTTCTTTGGTGCGGCAAAAGCGGCTCACCAGAAGCACGCGGAACGATTCCGCGACCTAAAGAACGTCAATCAGTTTATCCGCGGCGATCTTCCAGTAGACGACGTCTTGCCTGGCCTTATGGGGAAATGGAAAAATGACGCGGCCGTGGGGTTCGTCAACACGCTGAAGAAGGAAGCACCCGAGTCGATCGACCAGATCAGGGGGGCGGTCCTGAACGAGCTAGGCCGAAAAGCGCAGCAGGGAAGGCAGCTCACAGAAAAAGAGGGTGACCGTGCTTTATCAAGCGCCAACCTAGTGAAGGCGTGGGAAGGCATAAAGCCGGAAGTGAAAGCGGCCATTTTCACTAAACAGCAGGCGAAAGACCTTGATGAATTCGTTTCAAGCTTTCACCTCATGTTCAATCAGGTCGCCGGGACCGTGAACACATCCGGATCCGCGACTGTCGCAATTGATTGGCTACAACGGGCTGCCGGGGCGAAATCCTTCACTATGTCCGGACGAATATTGCAGAAAGGCTTGGCGAAAGCAAAATCGGCGCAGCAGCGGCAGCAAAATGAGCAGGCAGTACGGGCATCGCTTAACCCGTTTCCGCCTTCTCAAGCGCCAGCACGGCAACCCAGCGGTCTAGCGCGGGGCGCCGCAGGGACCACAAGGCAAGGCGTTATCGGTGCGGACCGGGAGTCTACTCGAGGGCGTTGATCAGCTCGGGGAGCATAGCCTCAACCGCGGCCCGGATTAACGCGTCTCGGTCGTCACCGTGCTGCCAGGAAACAACGGCCGCGACATGGTTGTCGTGTTCGTCAGAAAGGCGAATTCTGACGCGTTCGATTTTTTCACGGGAAACTGAGTCGTAGGTCGTAATGGTCATGGTGTGTCCTATGGTCGTACGATGGTCACCTCAAAGCCGTAGAGGACCGCGAAGATCCGAGCTTTGAGCTTGAATTCTGGGGTATCGGCGCGCGGGTCTTTCGGCTTGACGTCTTCGACGACCTGAACGCCGTTTTCCATATAAGCGAAGTCGCATACGTATTTGGGGATGTGGCGGTAAAATCTGCCCTTGCGGTTGAAGAGCTCGACTTCCACGCCGGCGCGGTCGTACAGGACAAGCGGAAAGACATCTTTAGGCGTTAGCTCAGAGATTGCCCCGTCGTGCTCGAGCAGCGAAAGTGCGCGCCAGCGGTCGTACTCCACGCGGGAATCGAACGTCCAGAAGGTGGCGTTGCCGCAGACGCATGTTTTTATCTTGAACGAGGAGGACGCGCGACACTTCCGGCACACCCAATGCCGGGAGGCGCGCGAGAACCCAGAATTTCTACTGCTGAACCGGGGCATTGCGGATGTGCTGAGCGACGCGGCTAACCTGCCCGCGGGATAGCCCCGTTTGCCTAGCGATATCCTTCTGAAGCATATTCTCGGCAAGCAGTCTTCGCACACGTTCAACACGGTGATCACTGATGAAGTGCCCGCCGCGGAAAGACCCCACGCTTTGAAGCCATACTTTGGCCGCCTCGCGGGGAACCCCTGCTATGCGGCACGCGTGGCGATACTGTATTCGGAGGTCCACATATAGACCCATGAGCGCTTGTTGCTGGTGGGTTGACAGAGGTTTGAGCCGTGATTTTTCTTTGTATCCGGCTTGTCGTTTTTTATGCTCTTCAGCGCTCGAGTCCGGGGGGTTGCCCGCCATCATGACGCGCATTTCAAGCTCAGTGAGAATCATATAATTTTTACCTCGCGGTCGTTGGGGTCGGTTTGTCCGAGGTTCGCTCGGATTTTCTTGATCCACGCGCGCCCTATAGCGGGATCGTGCTTGTGCGTGAGCTGCCTTTGCGTATAGCTGTGCTCGGGGGCACGGATGCACATACGGGCGAACTCACCGGGTGCCGGCGGCCAATTCCCGGGCTGGCTTTCCAGGGTTTTTTCCCCGTGGGCCAATTGCTCTGGTGACATGTGCCCAATGGCTCGGATAATGGCACGCCGGCCCAGTGACAGCGCGACCGTATTAGGGAATTTGCGCACCATTGTGTCCTGTCCGTAGATGCCCGTTAAAACGCGCATGTGCCAATCTGCCACGTCTTTCTGGTGGCCGGAATCCTCAGCATCCGAGCGCGCAACGTGCCCAGTTTTTTCCGTCATTGTCCCGTCTCGATTTGTTGTTTTCACGCTTGAGCCACGATGTGATGTGTCGATTGATGCCGCGGACGGTCTTTCTTTTCCGCTTATTTGCGTGATTCCACACTGCTATTTGATAGACAATTGTTTCCACGTCAATACTTGGGTATGCGTGGGACCACAATTCAATGTCGTCCTTTGTTACCGTGTGTATCTGGTTGTTTCTCAAGGGAATTTCGATCATACGCGCCTCCTGAAGTCCGGCGGGACCACTCATTTTTAATACGGAGATAGGTCTTAAGTCGCGGGTTCGTCGTAATCCCGCGGGCGACCTTTTCCAGTGTCGAATATGGCACTCCTGCGTCCTTTGCGAACGCGCGCCATTGCCCGATGTGCAGCGCAAGCCACAATCTCATTTGTGTTAATTCGTCCATATGACAAGCCTATCAAAGTTAAAAGTTAAAGTCACGCCGTTAGTGGTGGACAGATGGCGAGCGCAGGCGTAGAGTAATGACAAAGCGACATCAACCGCCGTAAGGGGAATAGAGCATGTTAGCGTCGGACCCTCAAGTCATTGAAAACCAGCCATTTGAGGCGTACTTGAAACACCACTCGTTATCGCGGTCGGTGCTATGGCACATGCGGGCGAGCCCGTGGCATTACCACCAAGCATTGCTAAATCCGGACGAAGAAGTGACCGAGGCTATGCTGATGGGCGGCGCGCTACATGCGCGAGTGCTCGAGCCGGAGGACTTCGACCGCAGATATTGGGTGTGTCCACTACCCCCACGGCCGGAAGGCGACGGGCGAACGAAGGCGGTCAAGGATGCGAGGGCGGCGTGGGATGCGGATATGGCGGCATTCCAAGAGACGGTCCCGAGTCATGCCACGGTGTTAACGGAGCAGCAGTTCGAACGCGTGGAGAGCATGGCGACAGGGCTGCGAGCGCTTCCCCAATTCCACGCGGCCATGGCGACAGATCCGCGCATTGAAACCACGATACTGTGGGATGACGTGGGCACCGAATTGGCTCTAAAAGCGCGCCTGGACATCTGGACGCGGGACAGCAACGTGGTGTTGGACGTTAAGACGTCGTCGGACGCGTCGCCGGCTGCGTTCGCGCGATCGTGCGCACGATACGGGTATCACTTGCAAGACGCGATGTACACGGCAGCCGTAACGGAGGCGACAGGAAACGACCCGGGGCCGGTGGTGTTTTTGGTGGTCG
>JBPCWF010000031.1:0-3603 GCA_051009775.1 Hyphomicrobiales bacterium
AACGAAATCCGCGCCCAGGTCCTTGCCGACATCGCGCACATCGATCGGCTGGCCTTTGTATTTGAACGTGGAGTGCCTGGCGATGACGCGCAGTTCTGAGAACCGAGTCAGCGCATTCAGTATCTCCTCTGCAATGCCGTCGGCAAAGTAGCCCTGTTCGGGGTCGGCGCTCAGGTTGTCGAACGGCAGTACGGCGATCGACGGGCCGGTCGGCAGCGTTCTGATGTCGTCCGAAGCCGGCGGCGCCTCTGTGGGCGCAGGCGGTACAGCGATTTCCGATGCGGCCGGTGTTTCAGAGCGCTGCTCGAAAACCGGCGCATAACCGCCCTTCGGGATATCGATGCGGATCTCATCCGCGCTGCCGTCGGTCAGGTAGTAGCGCTCCAATCGGCGACGCAGCCGGCCGGCATGGACACGGACAATGGTGTTGGTCTGTGGATTGAACGTTTCGCTCTGATCGAACACCTCGAGCGCGATCGTGTACTCCTTGAGCCTACTGGCACGGTCGGCCAGGGCCTCTTCGATCACGAACTGCAGGAACCTGATCAAGCGGTGGGAACTGACAAAAGGGGGGCTGCCGGTTATCGAATGGAACTCGGCCCAGATGGCATCCGCGGGAATGCCGGGTTGATCGGTGCTTTCAGAGCTGTTCGTCTTTCCGGTCAAAGACATGGCACTAACCAATGCGCTCTCCGGCTCTCTGCGATCGCAAGCGAGCCAGGCGCCTCCCCAAGCCGCAAATTATCGTTTGCAGGCCAAAGTTTAGCTGACGCCCGGCAACGAGTCCATGACGCCCGATATGCCAAGAGAGCCTGTTGCAGGTGGGGTTAATGCCGGATGCGCGGCCGCGCAGACCTGACCCGATCGATCGTGGATGTGGATTTCACAGTAACAAACTGATTGTTGCGTTTTTTCGCACCACCTCTCGGACATCGATCAACAAGTGCCGATAGGAGAAAACCATGAAATTCCGAATTGCCAGAAGCGAAAACCGTCGAGGTATCGTGCTCATGATGACCGCCGTGTCGTTTGCGGCGATCCTCTCGACATCGACGGTTGATACGGCCCATGCGTGCCGGCCGGACATGGCCCTGTGGTCGCCCCATTGCGGGGCGCCATGATCGGCTCCTTCGGGCGGCGGCCGCGTTAAGGCGGCCCGCGCTCAAAAACCGAACACTGAACCACCGCCCAGCCCTTGCCGAAAACCGTTCGGCAGGGGCTGTTCACTTGTGACGAGGTGCTTGGCACCGTGTCCACCTCGGTTCCAACCCATTCAATTTAAAGCGTTTTCTCGCTGAAGCCCGGATATGTGTCGCACAGTTGTTTCACAGTGTTTCACTTAAAGGGGCGCCCGCTGCAAACCATTCTTGGGCCAACGTCAAAAGCTGATTGTGTGCGGGAGGAAACCCATGTCGAGACTACACAAAACCCACTTTGGTTCTGCCCCCATCGGCGTCGTCATTCTGACCGCCGGTGCACTCCTGGTGACAGGGTGCCAGGACGTAGAACAGACTGACAAGAACGTCATCCGTTCCATCCAGTGGATGGAAATGCGCGACGGCGCGGCCCGGCAGCAGCGGCTGATCGCCGGCATCGTCAAGCCGGTCGACAGCACGGCGCTCAGCTTCGAGTCCGGTGGAAAGCTCGCCAAACTTCACATAGATCTTGGAGACAGGGTCAAGGCCGGCGACGTCATTGCGGAACTCGATGAAAGGCCGTTCAGGCTGAAGCTCGAGGCGGCGCAGGCAAACCTCGGCCGCGCCAAGGCGATCTACCAGGATCGCCGCCAGGAATATGAGCGTCAGAAAATGCTGTTTGCGGGCAATTGGGTTTCGCAGGCGAAGGTTGACGCCGTGCTTGCCGCTTACGAAGCGGCAAAGAGCGAGGTCACCGCCGCGACATCCCAGGTCAAACTCGCCCTGCGCGATCACGAGATGGCGGTCATCCGCGCACCGTTCGACGGGGCGATTTCGCGCAAGTCCGCCAACGCCCACCAGGAGGTCGCCGCCGGCCAGACGATCGTTCAGCTGTCGGGCGAGAGCAAGCTTGAGATCGTTACCAATGTGCCGCCGAGCCTGGTCAACAGGCTCAAGGTCGGCCGGACGATGCGGGTCAACTTTCCGTCGCTGCCCGAAAGCTCGGTCACGGCGGAGATCCGGGAAATCGGATCCCGTGCACAGGAAGCGAATTCGTTTCCGGTGAAGCTCAGGCTCTCAGGGCCCGTTGACGGCCTGCATGCGGGCATGTCCGCGGAGGTCGCATTCACGTTCGGCGCAACGGGTTCGGTCAAGAGCGCGTTCATGGCGCCGCTCAGCGCCATTCTCGCCGGCGAAGCCCAGGAACACTTCGTCTTCGTCTATGACGCCAAGAGCTCTTCGGTTGCCCGGCGCAAGATCGTGGTCCGCGACATCCGGGACAACCGGGTCGAGATCTCCGGCGACCTCAAGGGCGGCGACATCATCGCCACCGCCGGGGTGCCGTTCCTGCGCGAAGGTCAGAAAGTGCAGCTTCTCAGCGGCGAAGCACCTTACGGAGCGGGGAACCAGTCATGAACCTCACCGGTTTTGCCATCGGCAATCAGCGCTTCACGGCGCTGATCGTCATCACCCTGGCGGTCGCGGGCACGCTTCTGTTCCTCAACTTCCCGAGCCGGTCCGATCCCAACGTCACCGTCCGCGAAGCGGTGATCGTGGCCTACTACCCGGGCATGGCGCCCGACCGCGTCGAGAACCTGATCACCCGGAAGCTCGAACGCAAGATCCGCCAGATCCCGGAGATCAAGACCATCAAGTCGGACTCCAAGACCGGCGTCGCGATCGTCCATGCCATCGTCTACGACAAGTTCTTCGAGATGAAACCGATCTGGCAGGACCTGCGCAACAAGATGGCTCAGGTCCGCAACGACCTGCCGACCGGTACGTTCGGACCGCTGGTCGATACGGATTTCGGCGATGTTGCTGTCGCGACCGTCGCGCTCACGGCGCAGGGCTTTTCGTTCGAACAGATGCGCAAAGTGGCGCGCGACGTCACCAACGAACTCTATACGGTTCCCGGCACCCGCCGGGTGGTGATGAGCGGCGTTCAGCAGGAGCGCATCTTCATCGAGACCACCAATGCCCGGCTCGCACGCTACGGCCTGTCGCCGGAAACGCTGCTCGAAACACTGCAGGCGCAGAACATCATCCTCCCGGGCGGCAAGGTCAATGTCGATGGCTACGAAGTGGTGATACAGCCCACGGGCAACTTCGACAGCGTCGAGGACATCGGCAACACGGTCGTCAAGCTGCCGGGCAGCGAACAGGTCACCTATCTGCGCGATCTCATGGAGATCAAGCGGGCCTACGAATCGCCGCCTCAGGAAGTCGCGCTCTACAACGGCGCACAGGCCATCATGATCGCGGTGTCGATGCAGAAGAAGGGCACGAACGTGCTCGAATTCGGCCCGCTCCTGAAACAGAAGATCGCCGAAATCGAAGCCGAGCTGCCGGTCGGCTACAAGGTCGATTTCGCGACCTACCAGGCCAACTATGTGGAGCAGTCGGTCTCGGGCGTGCTCGACAATGTCTATGAGACGATCGCCATCGTCCTGGTCATGATCATGCT
>JBPCWF010000032.1:0-4592 GCA_051009775.1 Hyphomicrobiales bacterium
GCAACGAAGGCCGCGCCCGCCAAAGCGATCACCATGGCGATCACGGAGCGTGCGGCAATGTTCTCGCCGAGCGCCACCCAGGCGAACAGAGCCGTGGTGAACGGCACGAGCGCCGTGACGAACAGAACCGAGGCCACGGATGAGCTGGCGAAGGCGAAATTGATCAGGATCTGCGCCGCGGCGAGCGGAATGGCGGCGAGCAGCGCCACTTTCCAGCCCTTGGTCACCGCACGCCAGGCATTGCGGCCATGGGCCAGGTAGAGCGCGAAGGCCACAAGCGGGATGATGCCGGCGGTGCGGTAGAATACGATATGCCAGACGCTCGCCGCGTCGAGCAGGCGGAACATCAGGCCGTAAAGGCTGAACAGAAGCCCTGCGAGCGTGGCGAACCCGACGCTGCGCAGGGGATGTGGCACGGCAACCTGTGTCGATGCGGTCATAACTTCCCCCGGTTCTTCTCGTTGGGTGCTCAGACCGCCGCCACGGGCGAGGTCGTCGTACCTGCTTGGTCGTTATCGGCGCCCTGCCGCATCGCTTTGCGGACGCCGGGGATAATATCTGTGGCCAGGGCCTCCATGGTGCGCAATGCGCGCTTGCGCGGTACGCCGCCGAGCTGGACGTTGCACAGGACGTGGCTGTGGCCCATGGCCTCGTGGTCCTCGAGGATCTTCTCGATGCAGTGATCAACGTCGCCGATGATGTAGTTCTCCACCATGTCGTCCATGCCGGGCTCGCCCTCGGCCGGCAGATCGTCAACAAAGACGCCCTGCATGGTGCCATAGCCGAGACGGAAGGCGAGCGATGCGCGCGATGAATAGCGCGCCCGCTCCGCAGCGTCTACCGCGTCGGCACGGCTCTCCGTCACATGGATGAAACGCATGAGGCCGACGGTCTGGTCGGCAGGGTCCCGGCCGCACGCCGCACAGAGTTCGCCAAGCGTGTCGCGCACGGGCGCCAGCGCCGCGGTCGGTTTCCAGCTCGGCGTCAGAAGCAGGCCGTAGCCGCGCTCGACGGCGCGCTTGAGCAGGTCGGGATGCATGCCCGCGATCCAGACCTCGGGCATCCGCCCGCCCATCGGCCGGCTCGCCAGCCGCGTCTCCGGATAGGCGTAGTACTGCCCGTCGAAGGAGAACTCCTCCTGTGTCGCCGACAGTTCGATCACATCGAGCGCTTCGAGCGTGCGGTCCATCACCGTCTCGTCGAGCGGCATGCCGAAGCGCTCGAACTCGTAGGGCTGATAACCGCTGCCGATGCCAAGCACCAGACGGCCATCACTCAAGACATCGACCATGCCGACCTCCTGCGCCAGCCGGATCGGCTCATAGAGCGGCAGAACGACGACGCCGGTGCCCAGCCGGATGCGCGTGGTGCGCCCGGCGAAATGCGCTGCCGCCATCAGGGGTGACGGGCACAGGCTGTAATTGCTGAAGTGGTGTTCCGCGAACCAGGCGGTTTCGAAACCGGCGTCCTCGGCAATTCGGATATGATCGTCGACTTCGGCAAAAACCTCGCGCGGCGTCCAGGTCGCGTCGCGCATCTGCATCAGGTTGAACAAGTCGAACTTCACGCAATACCCCCTTTATACGCCACTGATACATGTTCATTGTTGCACATGTAAAAACGAAATGCATGTCTTCCGGGATTGCGAAAACAGTAGCATTTGCAGGCGGTAAGGCCGCAATGTCCGGGGTAATGCCGGCAATGGAATACCAGATGGCGCTGAGATCATGACGGCCTGCGACATCCTCGTTCTGGGCGCCGGGCCCGCCGGGGCGCTGACCGCCATGCTGCTCAACGCGCGCGGCTACCGGGTCTGCGTGGTGTCGGCGGTGAACCGCCAGGTCCGGTTCGAGGGGCTGTCGGACCGGGTGCGCGGTATCCTCGGGGCGCATGAGTGCCGGCATGCGCTGGCGGCGGTCGGCCCGACGGTGGAACGCCATGTGGTCTGGAACGGCGCCGAGCCCGAAGCGCGCAACCGCGAAGCCCTGGTCGAGCGCGGCGCCTTCGATCTCGGCCTTCGGCAGGATCTGGTGGACCGCGGTATTGATCTGGCCGAGGCGACGGTCGCGCGCATATCCCGACGGGACGGGGTCTGGAGCGTCGACGCGAAAGGCCCGGACGGCGAACGCGAGATCGAGGGCCGCTATCTGGTCGAGGCGCGCGGCCGCCGCGCCCCGCGCAAGGCGGGCGTCGCCCTGAGCGGGCCGGAGACGACCGCGCTCAGCCGGGAGATCCATGATCTTCCGCACCGCCCGATGACCCTGATCGCGACCTACCGGGACGGATGGCTGTGGGCGATCTCGGGCGGCCAGGGTCACGGCATCGTCCAGCTTTTCGTCGATGGCACCGGAGGCCGGCTGCCCAAGGCCGGCGAGCTCGACCGGTTCTTCGCGGCCGAAGTCGAGATGGTGCCGGAACTGCGGGACTGGATCGGCCAGGGCCGGTTTCATGAAAAGGCGGTCGCGCGCAACGCCACGAGTTATCGGGCAGCCGGCCTGGTCGACGCGGGAGCCATCCGCGTCGGCGACGCGGCGGCCGGTGTCGATCCGCTCTCCGGCCACGGCATGTTCGAGGCGCTGGGCTCCGCACTCGCGGCCTCCGCCGCGGTCCACACCATCATCGCCAAACCGGAGAACACCGCCTTGGCCCAGGCGTTCTACCGCGAGCGGGCCGAACAGGCGCATCTGCGCTATTGCCGCGTCGGCCGCGATTTCTACGCCATGGAACGGCGCTGGCCCGAGCGGCCGTTCTGGCGGGCACGCGCAACCTGGCCCGATGACGAACCGGCCCATGCCCCGCCTTATGCCGGCCCCGTAGAGATCGTGGCCAGGCCGGTGATCGAGGACGGGTTCGTGGTCGAGCGGCAGGTCTGTGTGACGCCGGACCATCCGCGCGGCGTCTGGCGGGTCGCCGAGGTGCCGCTGGCGGATCTCGTTCAGGCCCTGCACGGCCATGAGGGCACGGCGCTCGACACCCACATGCCGGCGCTCGGCGCCGCATTCGAGGTCACCGAAGACCAGCTCGCAACCGCACTCGCCTGGCTCCGCGCGCGCCGGATGCTGGCCGAGGGCGGCACGATCAGACTGATTGATCCGGCCTGATGCCATTGCCGCGGCCGCGGGCTTCGTGGACGAACAGTGCGGCAAATCCGGCCACCGCCAGCACCAGCCCGATCCACACCCAGCTCATCAGCGGAAACACCTTGAGCACCATGGGCACCGCCTGCACGCCATCCGAAGCGGTTCCGCCCAGCGCCGGCAGCCAGACCTGAACGTCCTGCCACAGGCCGCGCGAAATGAACGGATGGATCATCTGCCGGCTGTCGCTTACGTAGCGCGCATAGCGGTAGTCGACGATCTCGCACATCAGCCTGACGGTGCCGAGACTTCTCTCGGCCGCCGGCCGGTCGTCGCGGTAGACCGCATGGCCGCCATCCGAGCGCACGATCTTGCCGTCGCGGCTGAGTGCCCATCCGACCCGGGCGATGCTGCGGAACGTGGCCTTGCCCAGACCGCCATCGGCGCCCCGTTCGGTCTTGGTCATGGAAATCTCAAGCGCATAGCCGTCCGGAAACTCGATCGGCGCATTGAGCGCATCCGGCAGGCGGACCGTGCGCTGCGCGTAGCTGTCGAACACGGTCGCCACGAGCCCGGCGACCAGAGCGATGGCGGCGCCGCCATGGATCAGCGCCACCGGCAGATGATAGCCCCAGACGCGCTTGCGCTGCGCCGTGCCCGCGGCGGCAAGTCCCGATGACACGACCGCGACCGCAAGATACGCCATGGCCACCACCAGCATTTCGAGCCAGGGAAACAGCGCGACCGTGCTGCCCGACGTGAGCCCGGTACCCTGGAACAGATGCACGAACGGTTTGAGATAGAGCCCGGTGATTAGCCCCGCGCACAGGACCGCGAGCGTCGCGCACCATCGGGCCTTGCGGCGAACCGGCAGGAAATAGTGTCCGCCGGTGAGCGCCGCCGCGACGCCGAGCGGCGTCATCCACCGGTTGAGCCCGAAATTGTCGATGTCCCATTGCGCAAAGGCGGCGCGCAGGCGTTCGAGCTCGGCCGCACTGCCGAAACCGCGCAGCGTCTCGAAGAAGGGTTTGAGCGTCTCCGGCCGCGGCAGCCCCAGATAGGCGCTGCCATAGGCCATTGCGATATGGACGGTCGCGACCAGCGCGAAGACCGTGAACAGGCCGACCGCACCCCAGATCAGGGTGGTCTTTTCATTCGCCGGCGCACGCCAGGCCACGCCGGAGCGCAGCCGCCAGACCAGGCAGACCGCAAGCGCCCCGAGCAGCGCGCCCGCAAGCATGAGCAGCAACGGCAGCGAGGTTTCGCCCAGATAGCGGTGCGAAGAGGCGAGCGCGCTCGAGCGGGTCACCGCCATGACACCGAGCGCGGCGGCGGCCGACAGCACGCCCAGTGTTGGGTGCACGATGGCGAACGCTCCGTCCGGGCGGTAGCGCTTCTGGCAGTGCAACTGCGCCGTCAACAGGCACCAGACCACGAAGATGGCGGTCTGGACCGGGTCCCAGTGCCACAGGGTGCCATATGTGAAGTCCTCATAGGCCCACCACATGCCGAACC
>JBPCWF010000033.1:0-2909 GCA_051009775.1 Hyphomicrobiales bacterium
GAACTGAGCCTTGTGGAGGCGGCTTATCTCGCCGCACTGCCCAAGGCGCCCAACCGCTACCATCCGGTCAGGAACCTCGAGCGCGCGCTGACCCGGCG
Organism: Hyphomicrobiales bacterium; assembly: GCA_051009775.1. Taxonomy (GTDB): domain Bacteria; phylum Pseudomonadota; class Alphaproteobacteria; order Rhizobiales; family JAJFHB01; genus JBPCWF01. Next base: position 99 of record JBPCWF010000033.1, read on the forward strand.
CAACTGGGTTGTCGGACGCATGCGCTTGAACGGCTACATCTCGGAGGCGGAAGCGCGCGAAGCACAGGCCGAACCGCTCAATGTCAGTCTGCGGCCGTTCGGCGATGCGGTCATAGAGATCGCTCAGGCCGAAGCCTATGCCGAGGAGGTCCGGCGCAGGGTGGTCCAGCGCTATTCGGAAAAAGCGCTGTATGAGGGCGGTCTGTCGATCCGCACGACACTCGATCCTCAGATGCAGATCTGGGCGCGCCAGGCGCTCACCCGCGGCCTCATGCAGTTCGACCGTGCAAAGGGCTGGCGCGGTGCCGTCGACAAGGTCGCGGTTACCGGCGATTGGGCCGCGGCACTGGCCAAACTGGCGATGCCGAACGATCTCGCCCCATGGCGCCTGGCGGTGGTGCTCAAAGTGACCGATGCCGAAGCCATCATTGGCCTGAGGCCCGACTCAAAGCGCGATGGCGCCGCAAAGACCGCGAAGATACCTCTCGAGCTGATGAAATGGGCGCGGCAGGCCAGGGCGGACGACACCCGGGCGCCGGAGGTGACCGCGCCGTCCGACGTGCTCAAGGTCGGCGATGTGATCCATGTCGCGCCGTCGCGCGACCCGAATTCCTGGCACCTCGTCCAGATGCCGGAGATCGAAGGCGCGCTGGTTGCGCTCGATCCCCACACCGGCCGCGTGCACGCCCTGGTCGGCGGCTTCAGCTACGGCAAGAGTGTGTTCAACCGGGCGGTTCAGGCCAAGCGCCAGCCCGGTTCGTCCTTCAAGCCCTTCGTCTATGCCGCGGCGCTCGACAACGGCTACACGCCGGCCAGCCTGATCATGGACGAGGAGATCGAGATCCAGGTGCCGGGCCAGGCGCCGTGGCGGCCGAAGAACTACGGCGGCAAGTTCTACGGGCCGTCGACGCTCAGGGTCGGTCTGGAAAAATCGCGTAATGTGATGACCGTCCGTCTGGCGCATGACATGGGCGTGGACAAGGTGGTCGAATACGCCAAGCTGTTCAATATCTACGACAGCCCGCCGGCGCTGCTGTCCATGTCCCTGGGCGCGGAGGAATCGACGCTGATCCGCATGACCGCCGCCTTCGGCATGCTGGTCAACGGCGGCAAGCGCATCGAGCCGGCCGTGATCGACCGCATCCAGGACCGGTTCGGCCGCACGGTCTACAAGCACGACCCGAGATCCTGCGACGGCTGCAAGGAGGAAAGCTGGGACAATCAGGCCGAGCCCGAGCTTGCCGACGTGCGCCCGGAGGTGCTCAATCCGCTGACCGCCTATCAGGTCGTCTACATGCTCGAAGGCGTCGTCCAGCGCGGCACCGGCGCCGCCATCAAGGCGGTCGGCAAACCTCTTGCCGGCAAGACCGGCACCACCAATGACGAGAAGGATGCCTGGTTCGTCGGGTTCTCGCCGGACCTCGCGGTCGGCGTGTTCGTCGGTTACGACAAGCCGCGTCCGATGGGCAAGGGCTCTACCGGCGGCAAGCTGGCGGCGCCGATCTTCCGCGACTTCATGAAGCTCGCCCTGCAGAACCAGCCGGTCATCCCGTTCCGTGTTCCCTCCGGCATCCAGTTCGTGCCGGTCAACCCGGAGAACGGCCAGCGGGCGCAGTTCGGCGACGACAAGGTCATCCTGGAAGCGTTCAAGCCGGGCGAGACGCCCAACGACGAATTCTCGGTCATCGGCGCGGACGGCAATGTCGTCCAGCGGCCGAACGACTCGACGGGCGCGACCGGTGCACTGACCACCGGAACCGGCGGGCTTTACTGAGCCGGTGCGCGGCAGCGCAAGACACAAAACCTCTGTTTACACGGTGTCCGGCCCGGTATAATTTCCGCGCCTTTCCATGAACCATGACAACGGGGCCCTGCAGCACCTATGCGCTCGGAAATTCAAACTGTCGTCGACGACATCAAGCGGTCTTTCGGACTGCTGAGGAGGCATCTTTGACTGGGACACGGCCGAGGACAGGCTGGCCAAGCTGAACGCCCAGACCGAGGATCCCGACCTTTGGAACGACCCGGAACGGGCACAGACGCTGATGCGGGCGCGCCAGGAACTCGACGACCAGATCTCGCGCCAAAGAGAACTTGAGCAGGAGCTGGACGACAATATCGAGCTGGTCGAGCTGGGCGAGGCGGAAGGCGACCAGCAGATCGTCGCGGAGGCCGAGGCGGCGATCTCGAGCCTGCACAGGAAAGTCGCCAAGGAGCAGCTCCAGACCCTTCTGTCGGGCGAGGCCGACGCCAACGACACCTATATCGAAATCCACTCCGGTGCCGGCGGCACGGAGAGCCAGGACTGGGCGCACATGCTGACGCGCATGTATATGCGCTGGGCGGAGACCAAGGGCTACAAGGTCGAGGTCATCGGCGTCAGCGCCGGCGAGGAGGCGGGCTACAAGTCCGCGACCCTGCTGATCAAGGGCCGCAACGCCTATGGCTGGCTCAAGAGCGAATCGGGCGTGCACCGGCTGGTGCGTATTTCACCGTTCGATTCCAATGCCCGGCGCCACACGTCGTTCGCGTCCGCCTGGGTGTTTCCGGTGGTCGACGACTCGATCACCATCGAGGTCTCCGAGAGCGATGTGCGCATCGACACCTATCGTGCGTCCGGTGCGGGCGGACAGCATGTCAACACCACCGACAGCGCGGTGCGGATCACCCACATCCCGACCAACATCGTTGTGCAGTGCCAGAACGAACGCTCGCAGCACAAGAACCGGGCAACCGCATGGGCCATGCTGCGCGCGCGTTTGTACGAGGCGGAACTGCAGCGGCGCGAAGAAGAGGCCCAGGCCGAGGCGG
>JBPCWF010000034.1:0-3104 GCA_051009775.1 Hyphomicrobiales bacterium
GGGCTGAAGACGATCGCAGCATCCGGACGGTCGAACAGCACCGGCACCCCGAAATGGTCTTCGAGATCCGAACCCGCTCGATCGCGGCGATAGCTGACTTCTATGTATGTGGGCACCCATGCCGGCCCAAGGAAGCACCGAACCACGTCGACCAATACACAAAGGACCATGTCCGCATGGTACCGCCAGCCGACATTGCCCTGTTCGCTGCACCGATAAGAGAACCTGACGCCGTGTCCGAAGTGTTCGAAATCGACTTTGGAGTAGCTTTCGTGGAGTTCGATGCAATCACGGCCGCGGATGAGGGCGGCCTCAAGGTTGGGCGCCGATGCAACATACTGCCCAAACAGGCCAAGGTCTGAAATTCCGGTATCTCGCCCAATGCGCAGACCCAGGCTGCGCTCCCCCACCATGCTTGCCGCGCGGGAATAGAGCCCGAGACAATCCCGGTAGAGCAGCGGTGCGTCCGGATCGTCGAGAAGCGCAAGCGGCACCTCCTGATCCTGGAAAATGCGCTCGACCGCATTTGGTCCCGCTTCCTCGGTCACCAGATCCGGCAATGACCCGAGGTCACCTACTCTGGTATACGCTGGTACAGACATTTCTCGTTTCCAATCGGGCCCAGATCGCACGGCCCTTTTCCAATTGTCGACCAAGACTTTAGTCTCGGACGTTGCGCTGCCTGGCCTGACGGACCTTGAACCGCTCCAGCGCATCCTCGAACTTGGCCTCGCGACCGACGACTGGGACGCCCGGCGGGTCACAGTGGGACAGCTCACCGGCGGCGCACCCCCCAAGCCAGAGTTCCACATCGCCCGGCAGTTTCGACACCGTGTCCAGGCACCATTCACGAAGCCTGTCCGGCGGCAGGCTCGAACTGCTTACCCCTACGAGGCGCGCATCAAAACTCCCACAATCCTGGGAAATGTGGTCCACGGGCAACTGCGCACCCAAATAGTGCGCCTGGATGGCGGCCGCCTTCGCAAGCACTGCGGCGGCGAGCGCACCGCATTCATGCAGCTCGCCTTCGGGCGTGAGAAACAATGCCACCGGACTGTCCTTGCGGGCGGACGGCATGAGGCGCAGCCCCTGGCCCAGCAAAGTCCGGATGCTGGAGGTCACGAGATGCTCTCCCGTCACCGTTAGGCTGCCCCGCTCCCACAAATCGCCAATCCGGTGCATCAGGGGGACGGCGACCTGGCGCAGGAACCGGATGGGCCCAAGCGCGCCGAACAGGATGGACAATCGGCTGTCCAACAGATCGGCGTCCCGGCGCTGGGCCGCCTCGATGAGATTGTCGAGCGCTATCTCGCTGTCCGGACCGTTGGCGCAGGCAAGCGCCTTGAGCTGCCCGGCATCCATGCCTGAGAGCATTCCGATCCGGTGGCCTCTGGCGATACACCGGTTCAGCATCTGCAGATGAATGACCTCGGCTGCGCTGTACCGGCGTTTTGACCCCGTGGCCGCCGAGCAACCAACCCCGTAGCGCTGTTGCCAGGCGTACAGGCGCTGTTTCGACAGTCCGGTGATCGAGACGACGTCACGCAACGCGTAAACGTCCGCTTGTGCAGTTTGTCTCATTCCACTTGTTTACTAAAACTAGTAAACAATTTCAATTTGGAAGCAAACTACCGGTTACACCCTTGCGGCCGGTTCCGGGCGACGGCCATGTGCATTTGTCGTGAAGTGGTAAACGTCCTGGCGCTCGGACGTGCTAGGCTTTGGTCCGTGTGATGGCTCCCGGACAGACTCCGCCCGGCGTAGAAACGCCGCATCCCTGTCCATTTCGAGGACCCAGGCACACCGCGGACCGGATGCATTGCACCCTCCGCATATACGGGGCGCAATCCGTGTTTACGCATCTGGCCGAACCTGCGGCTGACCCGAGCAGGCCGGGTAACGCTCCAGAACGATGGCGGGCCGACTTCAGCCGCCAGAACGGGAGAATTGCAGATGCCGGGTAAGCTGACGAAGGACTTGGCGCACGCCATTGTCACCGCGACTTCTGTAGTCGCACTGGCGCTGCCCGCGGCGGTTCCGGCCCGGGATGGCAGCGATCATGGCTAGCCGTCTCTTCGCGTTTCTCTTCGCTTCGGGTGTCGTGGTGCTGGTGCTGGCGCCGACGGTGACCTTGACGCAAACGCCGGTCGAGGACCGGCTCACGGCGATTGCCGATACCGTCGTCACCGGATGCGTCGATGACCTCGTCACCTACTGCAGCACCGTCACGCCCGGCGAGGGCCGGGTCATCGCCTGCATTTACGCACATGAGGACAAACTGTCCGGCCGGTGCAACGCGACTTTGAACGACGTCCAGCTGCAGCTTCACCGTGTCCAGAACATGCTCGGCTATGTCGCCGGCCAGTGCCTTGAAGACGTCGAGAAACACTGCGCGGATGTGGAGGCCGGCGACGGCAGGCTCGTCCAGTGCCTCAACACGGCGGGCAACGCCGTAACGCAGGAATGCCGCGCCGCCATCGCCGATCTGACCGCCGAGTAAGGCCTGAGGGTGGCTCCCAACTGATGTTCTCTATGCCGGTCTGTCCGCCGCCATGGCGAGGGAGAGATAGGCCCACCCGGACGAGATCATGTTGATGCCCGCCAGCAGCCCGATCGCCCATGCGGCCGAACTTGGCAGGCCGGCAAAAATCAGCGCACCGACGACGATCGACATAATGCCTGACACCAGAACCCAGCCCCATCCCACGGTCGGGCGCATGCGGACCGCCATGCCGGCTTCGAGCACACCCTGGATCATGAACATCGCCGCCAGGAGGATGGTCAGCGTCAAAATGCCCGTCAGCGGAAAGAACGCCAGCCAACCACCGGCGAAGATGTAGAGTGCGCCGATCAGCAGATCGATAAGGAACTCGCTCCATGTCTTCGTCGAGAAAGCATGGATGACCTGAAAAACACCGCCGATCAGAAACAGCCACCCGAGGAAGACCTTCGCGGCGATCGTAAACACCAGCGGAAACGCGACCGCAGCGATACCCAGCACGATCAGCAGAATGCCGAGCATCATGAACCATGTCCGGTTTTCGGAGATTGCGTCCCACACAGCGGTATCCGAGATGTCGGTCATCAGACTTGCCTTCTTCGCC
>JBPCWF010000035.1:0-7070 GCA_051009775.1 Hyphomicrobiales bacterium
CCGCCATGTCGTTGCGGCCGTCTTTGTTGAGATCGCCTTCGGCCTGCGCCTTTACGCTCCAGCCGTCCGGCACCAGATCGCTCAGGCTCGCGCCCTCGGGTGGCAGGGCGGGATAGGTGAACGTCGCCGCCCCGGACGGGACCGTCAGCGCGAGCAGCACAGCAGCAAACAGAAGTCGCCCCATGAGACCATGTCTCCTCTAACTCAGGTGCGCCCCCTGGCAGCGGCTGCGCCGAGCCGCTCCGATGCCGATTTGAGCTGCCCGCAAGCGGCCATGATGTCGCGCCCGCGCGGAGTGCGGATCGGGCTGGCATAGCCCGCCCTGTTGAGCACCTCGCCGAAGCGCTCGATCTGGTCCCAGTCGGAACATTCGTAAGGCGTCCCGGGCCACGGGTTGAACGGGATCAGGTTGACCTTGGCCGGGATGCCCTTGAGCAGGCGCACCAGCGCCTTGGCATCGTCGAGGCTGTCGTTCACGCCCTTGAGCATGACATATTCGAAGGTGATGCGCCTGGCGTTCGAGAGGCCGGGATAGGCGCGGCAGGCGTCGAGCAGCTCCGCGATCGGATATTTCCGGTTGAGCGGCACCAGAAGGTCGCGCACGTCGTCGCGCACGCCGTGCAGAGAGATCGCCAGCATGACGCCGGTCTCCGCGCCGCAGCGCCCGATCATCGGCACCACGCCCGCGGTCGAAAGCGTGATCCGGCGTTTGGAGACCGACAGGCCCTCATTGTCGGAGATCACCTCGAGCGCCTGTTTGACATTGTCGAAATTGTACAGCGGCTCGCCCATGCCCATGAGCACCACATTGGTGATCTGCCGGGTGGCCGCGCCGTCCTCGGCCGACGGCCATTCGCCGAGCCGGTCGCGCGCGACCAGCACCTGGGCGACGATTTCGCCCGGCGTCCGGTTGCGCACCAGCTTCTGCGTGCCGGTGTGGCAGAAGGTGCAGGCGAGCGTGCAGCCGACCTGGCTCGAAATGCACAAGGTGCCGCGCGTCTCCTCGGGAATGAACACGCATTCGACCTGCGGCCCGACTTCGCGCTCCGACATGGCGTCGAGCCGGAGCAGCCATTTGCGCGTGCCGTCCTTGGAAACCTGTTCGGTGACGACCCCGGGCCGCTCGAGGGTGAAGTGTGCGGCAAGCTCGGCACGCAGATCCTTGCCGATGGTGGTCATGGCGTCGAACGACGTGGCGCCCCGCAGATAGATCCAGTGCCACAACTGGGAGGCGCGCATGCGCAGCGCCTTCTCCGGCACGCCGATCTCGCGCAGGCAGTCGCTCAGGCCCTCGCGCGTCAGCCCGAGCAGAGACTGCTTGGCCCCCGCGCCCTCGGGCGCGCCGTTCCGTGCCGCCGGCACGGCGTCATTGCGGTCGGTTGCGATATCCATGGAAAGACCCTGCCTCAGACGTGGAGGCGCGTCAAACGGCCCAACTGCCGATGTCGGTTACTTGCAGGCGCCTGCGATCTGATCGAGGGCCGCCGAGACCCCGGACAGCGAATACTGATCCACCGTCCTGGTGCCACGCCAGGACGTGCCCTTGATCACCATTTTGGCGCCACGCTTCATGGCGCCGACGACTTTGGTCTCGGTCGCGGGCTTCTCAACCCAGGCGCCGTCGCCGCTGGTGAACATGGCAAACTTCTGAGCGCCGATCTCCGCAACCGCATCGCTGCCCTTCTTGAACGGGTAGCCGATGATGGTCATCACCTCGTTGCGGATGTTCTGCCCCGGCCGGTGGGTGATCATGAAATAAACGTCATCGCGGCGCACGTTTTTGGGCTCGCTGTCCTGCGGCTGCGAGACGATGTAGCAGACCTTGCCTTTGGTCGTATCGTAGGCGAACGCCACCCACGACTCGTGAACACCGAGTTGCTGCGCCTGCTGTGCCGACGCAGACGACGCGTTCCCTATGACGATCGCGGCTGCACATACGGCAGCGGCGATCCTAGTCCCAGCCCGAATCATAGTCCGAGCATATCCATGCATCATCAACATTTCCAGATCAGTGCCGTCCCTAACCACAGGAAATTCGTAAACTCAACCGTATTCCCCTGCCACCGCGCCGAAGCGCCGCGGCATCTTCAGGTTCATTTGGACACCATTGACATCTTTGTCCGACGTGAATGGCGTACCGATACCCCGGTCCATCCGCACCGCCCGGACGTTGAGCGACGAACCGGGCGAAAATTTGACAGATTCTTTAACGCCCTTCAAGCGGATACGTCCAGAATCCTCTCACCGGGCGATCACGATTTCGGCGGCTTGTTGCGCCGCAGCACGGGCGAGCCGAATTTCTGCGTCGGTGCCGGATCGACCGGGCCGCCCGGCGTCACCGGCGGCGCGGGGAACCGCCCGAGCATTTTGACCCGGTCGTACATCACGATCGCACCGGCCGTGGCGACATTGATGCAGAACGCTGTCGGGATCTTGAGCAGGAGGTCGCAGCGCTCGATCAGCTCCGGCGACAGGGAGCCGCGCTCCGGGCCCAGCACATAGGCCGCCTGCGCCGGATGCCGGAAGCTCGGCAGATCGACCGCCTCGTCCATCAGTTCCACCCCGACCAGCCTGCAGCCTTTCGGCAGCGCCATGTCATCAAGCTTGTCCCATGCGTAGTAAGGCACCTGCTCCGGCGCCCTAGACGTGTCGGACTTGGCGTCGCGGACTTTGTAATAGGCATCGACGGTGAACACGAAGCTCGCACCGAACGCGTGCGCCGAACGCATCAGATTGCCCAGGTTCATCGGTTTGGAGATCCGCTCCACGCCGATGCCGAAATAGCCGCGCACGCCAGATCTCCTCTGTTCGGGCCTGCAGCGCTTATAGGCCCATGGGTGCGCCATGCCAAGAAACGCCGGCCCTTGATCCGGACGCCGATCTGCTGTTTGTTCGCGCCAGCCGCTCAACGCATTAACGGGAGGACGCGTCAATGAAGGCCGTGCTGTGCAAAGCCTACGGTCCGCCGGAGGACCTGATCATCGAGGATATCGCCGCGCCGGAGCCCGGCCCCGACGAGGTGGTCGTGGAGGCCAAGGCGATCGGTCTCAATTTCTTCGACACGCTGATCATCCAGGACAAGTACCAGTTCAAACCGGACCTGCCGTTTTCGCCCGCCGCCGAGCTCGCCGGTATCGTCAAGTCCGTCGGCAGCAACGTGACCGGCTACGCCCAGGGCGACCGGGTCATGGCTTACACCAAGCATGGCGCGGCCCGCGAAGAGGTTGCCGTGCCGGCGTCGCAGGTCGTTCCGGTCCCCGAGGGTCTCGACCTCGCGATCGCCGCCGGACTGACGGTCACCTACGGCACGTCCTACCACGCGCTCAAGGACCGCGCCGACCTGAAGCCGGGCGAGACGCTGGCCGTACTCGGCGCGTCGGGCGGGGTGGGCCAGTCGGCGATCGAGATCGGCAAGGCCATGGGCGCACGGGTGATCGCCTGCGCTTCGTCCCAGGACAAGCTCGACTTCTGCCGCGAGGTCGGCGCCGACAATGTCATCAACTATGCCGAGGAAGATCTCAAGGACCGGCTCAAGGACCTGACCGACGGCAAGGGCGCCGACGTGGTCTACGATCCGGTCGGCGGCGATCTGGCCGAGGCCGCGGTGCGCGCCACCGCCTGGGACGGCCGCTTCCTGGTAATCGGCTTTGCCGCCGGCGAGATCCCGAAGATCCCGCTCAACCTCGTGCTGCTCAAGGGCTGCGCCCTGGTCGGCGTGTTCTGGGGCGCCTTCGTCGCGCGTCATCCAGACCGGCATCTGACCAATATGACGACCCTGCTCAACTGGTGCGTCAACGGCGAGATCAAGCCGCATATCCACGACCGCATCCCGCTTGAGGGCACGCCTGCAGCTTTGCGCGCCTTCCTCAACCGCGAGGTCAAAGGCAAGATCGTGATCGAACCGTGAGGTCAGGAGGCCTTTGCGCCCGGGTCGGCCGGCGTCTTGCCCTCGCGCAGCGCCTCCAGCGCGGCGCGCGCTGCCTGCCGGTGCTCGGGCTTGAGATGGGCCGCGATCAGACCGACGGCGGCGGTCAGGACGGTGGCGTCATCGGTAAAGCCCATGCCGAGCAGGAAGTCGGGGATCAGGTCGGTCGGCAGCACGAAATAGGCGAGCGCCGCCAGAAGAATGGCCCGCACGCGGGTCGGCGTGTCGGGATCGCGGGTGCAGTAATAGGCGGCGACCAGATCCTCGGCGAAGGGGATCGACGCGGCGACACGGGACACCTTGGTCCAGAAACCGGCACGCACAGTCTCTTCGTTGCGCTCGATCACAGCAGGCAGCTGGATCTCGTCGGCTTCAAGGTCCGGTGTCCGGGTATCGCTGGTTTGGCTCGTCATCGTGGTACTTGAGTGCACATGATTGGTTAAGAAATGGGGTTTTTGCACCGATTTGGCAAGAACCGGAGAAAAACGGGAGCATGAGAATGATAGTTGACGACACGACAGCGGTGATCGTGACCGGTGGCGCATCGGGCCTTGGCGAGGCGACGGCGCGGTTTTTTGCCGCTATGGGGGCGAAGGTCGCCCTGTTCGACATGAACGCGGAACGCGGCGAGGTGTTGGCGTCGCAGCTCGGCTGCACCTTCTGCCAGGCCGATGTGACCGACGAGGCGAGTGTCGATGCCGCGCTCGAGAAGGCCCGTGCCGCCAACGGCCAGGAACGGGTGCTGGTCAACTGCGCCGGCATCGCGATCGGCACCAAGACCGCATCGCGTAAACGCGACACCGGCGCCATCGTGCCCCATCCGCTCGACGCCTTCGCCCGCGTCATCACGATCAACCTGATCGGCACGTTCCATATGACCTCGAAATCGGCGGCCGGCATGATGACCCTGGACCCCGTGACCGAGGATGGCGGCCGCGGCGTCGTGGTCAACACCTCCTCGGTCGCCGCCGCCGATGGCCAGATGGGCCAGGCCGCCTATGCCGCGTCCAAGGCCGGGGTTGCCGGAATGACCCTGCCGATCGCGCGGGATCTGGCGCGTGAGGGCATCCGGGTGGTGGCGATCATGCCCGGCCTGTTCCACACGCCCATGTTCGATACGCTGCCGGACGAAGCGCGCGATTCGCTCGCCGCCATGACCCCGTTCCCCTCCAGGCTCGGCAACCCGGCGGAATTCGCCAGTCTGGTCCAGCACATCGTCGCCAACGATATGCTGAACGGCGAATCGATCAGGCTCGACGGCGCAATCCGGCTGGAACCGAGGTGAGTTTTGCACCGGACGAAACAGTCCGTCATTCCGGACGGAGCGCGCAAGCGCGGAGATCCGGAATCCATTAGCGGTTCCATTGGGCTCAAAGGGCCGGATTTTGCTGCACGCGGGACCTCCGGTCTCGGCGTAATTAAGGTGCCGCACCGCCATTGGATCCCCGATCGCGGTGCTGACGCACCTTGTCGAGGATGACGGCTTGGAGTTGCCGCCCGCCTGCGGCCCGACACCTACCCCGCAAGCCGGTCCATATGTCTCGCGAGGTCCGTATCCTTGGCGGTCAGCCCGCCGGCATCGTGCGTGGAGAGCGTGACATCGACCGTGCGGTAAACATTGAACCACTCGGGATGATGGTCCATCTTCTCCGCCACCAGCGCCACCCGGGCCATCCAGCCGAACGCCTCGGAGAAGTCCTGGAACTGAAAACTCTTGGTGATCGCGTCGCGCCCGTCGACCTCGCTCCAGCCGTCGAGCTCCGCCAGTGCCGCGCTCCGCTCGGCCGCTTGAAGTTTTTCCGTCATGCCGTGCTCCCTGTTTGTCCGTTCGAGACCAAGTCTATCGGAGATTGCCCATGAAGAGCATCCTGTTCGTCTGCCTCGGCAATATCTGCCGCTCGCCCATGGCAGAAGGCGTGTTCCGCCACATCGCCGGGCGGCGCGGCCTCGGCGCCCGGCTTGAAGTCGACTCCGCGGGCACCGGCGACTGGCATATCGGAGCGCCGCCCGACGACCGGGCCCGGCATGCGGCCGCGGCCCGCGGTATCGATATCTCCGGCCTGCGCGCGCGCCAGGTCGCACCGGACGACTTCACGCGTTTCGATCTGGTGATCGGCATGGACCATGCCAATGTCGATACCCTCCAACGCCTTGCGCCCGAAGCGGCGCACGACAGGATCCGCCTGTTCCTCGACTTCGCCGACGGTGCAGCTACACGCGAAGTGCCGGACCCCTATTTCGGCGGCACGGAAGGCTTCGATCACGCGCTCGACCTGATCGAGGCGGCGGCCCGGGGCCTTGCCGATCACATCGCCCCGTTCAAGGGATAGACCTCTTCGGCGACGTAGGGTCCGCCGCCGCGCGACGGCCGCGACGACAGCAGCACGAAATGCTCCACCGGGAACGGCCGGCTCTCATAGAGATTGTGGTGCGCGATATAGTTCTGGACCTCGGCCGAGGCGCCGCGGCCGTTGCGCAGCCGGGCGAGCGTCACATGCGGTGTGAACTTGCGGGTCTCCGGCGCCAGCCCGAGCCGCCGGCAGGCGGATTCCTGATCGGCATGAAGCTCTTCGAGGGCAGCATTCCGGCGCACGCCGGCCCATATCGAACGCGGAGTTCTTGAGCCGAAACTGCCGATCCCCGTGAGCGCCGCCTCGAATGCCCATCCCCTGAGCTCACCCAGGGCCCGGCTCAGGTCCGCCGCCACCATCGGCTCGACATCGCCGACGAAGCGCAGGGTGACGTGATAGGACGCCTTGTCGATCCATCGCGCACCCTCTATGCCGCCGCGCATGACCTCCAGTTCGTCGGCCACGTCATGCGGAATTTCCAAAGCGGTGAACAATCGTGGCATGGGCGGTTCTCCGTTTGGGAATCAGGGGCATGGATTGGAATGCATCAGATGGACCTGCTCGATGCCGTCGAGCAGATCGTCGGAAAGCATGATATCGATGCTGGCAATGTTGGTCCGCAATTGGTCCATTGTCGTGGCGCCGATGATGGTCGAGGTCACGAACGGCCGTGAGGTCACGAACTGCAGGGCCATCTGCGCCGGGTCGAGACCGTGTTCGCGCGCGAGCGCGACATATTTGCCGATCGCCGTCTCCGCTGCCGGCGTCTCGTAGCGCTGCATGCGGTCGAACAG